>JAQGIN010000502.1 GCA_028291125.1 Caulobacter sp. | reverse complement strand
GCGCCGGCGGCCAGCGACAGTTCCGAGGTCGAGGCGGTCATCGTCACCGGCTTCCGCAACAGCCTGGCCAAGGCGCTGAACGTCAAGCGCGAGTCGGCGGCGGCGGTGGACGCCATCTACGCCGAGGACATGGCCAAGTTCCCCGACCTCAACCTGTCGGAATCGATCCAGCGGATCCCGGGCGTGTCGATCTCGCGCGACGCCGGCGAGGGCCGCAACATCTCGGTGCGCGGCCTGGGCGGCCAGTTCACCCGCGTGCAGATCAACGGCATGGAGGCCCTGACCACCTCGGGCGGCACCGACGCGTCGGGCGGCACCAATCGCGGCCGCTCGTTCGACTTCAACGTCTTCGCCTCGGACCTCTTCAACCGCATCACCGTGCAGAAGACGCCTTCGGCCGAAACCGCGGAAGGCTCGCTGGGGGCGACGGTCGACCTCAACACCGCCCATCCGTTCGACAAGCAGGGCTTCAACCTCGCCCTGTCGGGCAAGTACGGCTATAACGACCAGATCAAGAAGGCCAGTCCGCGCATCGCCGGCCTGATCTCCAACACCTGGAGAGACGGCGAGTTCGGGGCCCTGCTGTCGGTGGCCTATTCGAAGCGCGAGCTGCTCGACGAAGGCTCCAGCACCGTGCGCTGGCAGACCGGCGCCGCCACCGCGCCAGGCTTTCGAAGCGTCAATGGCGTGACCTGCGCCACCAACGCGGCCGCCTGCGCCGAGGCCAATGGCGCCGTCCACCCGCGCATCCCGCGCTTCGACTGGTACAAGGACTCCCAAAAGCGCCTTGGCGTGACGGGCTCGTTGCAATGGCGCCCCAGCGACAAGACGCTGCTGACGTTCGACACGCTGTATTCCAACTTCAAGGGCCAGCGGAACGAGGACTTCCTGGAGACCTTCACGCCCCAGACCGCCGGGGCCTGCACGGCCGCCTCGCCGGCCAGCTGCGGCCTCAACCAGACCGACGTGCTCAGCTACACCATCGCCACCCCGCGCACCGGCTTCCCGGTGATGACCAAGGCGACGTTCAACAATATCGACCTGAAGACCGAGCAGCGGCACGACGAGCTGGAGACCAAGTTCCAGCAGTACACCCTGGACGGCGACCACCAGCTGACCGACAAGATCAAGGTCCACGGCAAGCTCGGCTATTCGAAGTCGGCCTTCTCCAACCCGGTGCAGAACACCGTCCAGTGGGACCAGTTCAACGTCCAGGGCTACGCCTACGACTATAGCGGCGGCGGCCACTATCCGCTGATCACCTACGGCACCGGCAGCCTGACCAACCCCGAGGCCTGGACGCTGTCGGAAATCCGCATGGTCCAGGGCTTCGTCGACAACTCCTACAAGACCGCCCAGTTCGACGCGCAATATGACTGGAGCGACAACTTCAAGATCAAGGGCGGCCTGTCCTACAAGGCCTACGGCACCGACAGCGTGGCGCTGTCGCGCACCAACGGCACGACGGCCAACGTCAATCCCAACCATCCGGTCGAACTGACCAACGTGCCGCGCTCGACCTATGCCGGGACCATCGACTTCTCGGGCCTGGGCCTGCCGAGCGGCAACGCCACCGCCTGGGTGACGCCCGACATCGCCAAGGCGATGAGCGCCCTGCACATGGACGATCCCAACTACGGCAAGGCGGTCACCGTCACGCCGGGGGTGCTGTGGAAGAGCCCGTTCGCGACCACCTGTTTCACCACCGGTTGCGGTCTTTACAACCTCGGCCCCGAGGCCAGCCTGGGCAGCAATTTCAGCGTCGACGAATGGGACACCGGCGGCTACCTGCAGGGCGACTTCAAGTTCGACGCCTTCGGCGTGCCGATCCGCGGCGACATCGGCGCGCGCTACGTCAACACCCGTCAGAAATCGCTGGGCTACGGCATCATTCCGTCGACCACCGGCGGCGTCACCACCCAGCTGATCCAGGCCTTCACCGCCACGCGCAAATATCATGACTTCCTGCCGGCCCTGAACCTGGTGGCCGAGCCGACCGAGAACTTCCTGATCCGGTTTGGCGCCTCCAAGGTGATGTCGCGGCCGGACCTGGCGTCGCTGCGCTCGGGCGTGACCATCGGCACCGGCAGCACCAAGTCGGTGACCTCGGGCAATCCCATGCTCGATCCCTACCGGGCCAAGACCGCCGACCTGGCGTTCGAATGGTACTTCCAGCCCCAGGCCCTGCTGTCGGCGGCGGTGTTCTACAAGAAGATCAGCACCTTCGTTCAGACCACCACCTCGCCGCTGTCGACCTTCTCGTCCAACCCGTTCGGCCTGCCCGACAGCGCCGCCATCGCCGCCTGCGGCACGACGCCGGGCTGCTCGCCGGACCTGCCGGTCTGGCAGTTCAGCGCCCCGGTCAACACGCCCGGAGGGCCGCTGAAGGGCATCGAGCTGAACTACCAGCAGCCCTTCACCTTCCTGCCGGGGCCGTTCGACAAGTTTGGCCTGCTGGCCAACTACACCCACGTCACCTCGGACGTGACCTATCTGAGCTCGACCGGCGCGGTGGCGGCCCAGGGCCAGCTGACCAACCTGTCCAAGGACGCCTACAACCTCACCCTCTATTACGAGGACAGCAAGCTCAGCAGCCGGGTCTCGGCCGCCTATCGCAGCAAGTACCTGACCCAGATCCCCGGCCGCAACGGTTCGGACGTCGAAGGCACCAACGCCACGCTCAATGTCGACGCCTCGGCGACCTATACCTTGAACAGGAACCTGGCCTTCACGGTGGAGGCGGTGAACATCACCAACGAGGCGCAAGACCAGTATTACGACTCCTCGCAACTGCTGTCCTTCTATCACAAGACGGGCCGCGAATACTTCGTCGGCTTCCGTTACACCTTCTAGTCCAAGTGGCGCGTCGGCCTTGGCCGGCGCGCCGTCGCTTTTTCGGAGCCCGTCATGGATCGGCAAGCAACGGGACGGCGCGCCGTCTTGAGCGGCCTGGCCGCCTTGAGCGTGGGGGCGGCGGCGCCGGCGGCCTGGGCCCGGCGCGCCAAGCCGGCCGGCCGCTTCGACGCGGTGCTGTCGAAGGACGGCCAGGGCGCGCACGGCGCCCCCGGCTATCGGACGCTGGGCGAGGCCCTGGCCGCCGCGCCGGCCGCCGCAAGCCGCCCGTTCCGCATCCTGGTCCCGGCCGGAACCTGGCGCGAGCGCAACACCGTCGACAAGCCCAACATCCACCTGATCGGCGAGGGCCGTGAGGCCAGCGTCATCGTCTTCAACGACTCCGCCCAGACCCGCCGCCAACCGGGCGCGGCCAACGAGATGGCCACCCTGGTGGTCCAGGCCCCCGACTTCCACGCCGCCCACCTGACCATCGCCAACGACTTCGACTATCCCGGCCACATGCCGGCCGAGGTGGCCTACGACCGCACCGGGGCCAGCGGCGCCCAGGCCACGGCCCTGAAACTGGGCAAGGGCTCGGACCGGGCGCTGTTCGAGGACGTCGCCGTCACCGGCTGGCAGGACACCCTGTTCACCGACGC
>JAQGIN010000494.1 GCA_028291125.1 Caulobacter sp. | reverse complement strand
ACCGCCCGGGTCTGGAGACCCCGACCTTGGAGCGGCTGTGCCTGTATTTCGCCGACCGGCTGAAGGCCCAGTTCGCCGGCCTGTCGCGCATCGTCGTCTCGCGGCCGACCATCGGCGAGAGCTGCGCGCTGGTGCTGTAGATAGATAGAGGGGGGGACAGGCACTCACCCCCAAGGTCGTGGATATCGGGTCGGGCGCTCGGGGGTGAGTGCCTGTCCCCGTCCATCTACTCCCGGCGGTCGCGCCGATCCTTGTCGCCATCGCCGGGGATGATCGCCTTGCCCGCGCCGACGGCCACCTTGCCGGTGGTCCCGATCACCGCGCCGGCCACGCCCACCGTCGTGCCGACCACCGCCGCGGCCAGGCAGCCCTGCAGGGCCAGGGTCGCGGCGACGAGAGCGGCGGCCAGGGCGAAATGGCGAAACGGCATGGGACACCTCGAAACCAAGGCATCCTGGATAGCCCGTCCCGGCGGGGACAGATAGAGCGGGGACAGGCACTCACCCCGCGGCCTCAGGACTGACCCCACGCGACCCGGGGGGAGTGCCTGTCCCCCTCCATCGATCAACTGACCGGCCGGTGGTCCGGCTCGCCGTCGCGGCGCCAGGGGCCCGGGTGATAGGGATCGACCCGCCGCCGGCGGTCGGGACCGAAATAGTCGTCGGCGCGAATGAACGGGCGGGGGTTCTCGATCACCAGATTGATGCGGTCGATGACGCTGCGCGCCGTCACCGGCTTGGCCAGCATCTCGTTGACCCCGGCGTCGCGCGCCTCCTGCACCCGGCGCTGGGTGGAGTGGCCGGTGATCATGATCACCGGCGCGAACGGATTGGGGCTGTCGGACGAGCGGCGCAGCAGGTTGACGAAGTCGATGCCGTCGAGCGGCGACATCGACAGGTCGGTGATGGCGATGTCGATGCCGACCTCGCGCATGATCTGCAGGGCCTCGGAGCCGTCCATCGCCTCGAAGACGTGCCGCACGCCGATGGCGCGCAGGATTTCGGTCAGCAACATCCGCATGTGCTGGTTGTCGTCGACAATGAGGATTTTCAGCAGATCGAAGCGCACGCGCGCAGCGCTCATCACCAGACTTACCGCGCCGATCGCGCAACCTGCGCGCGAAATCTGAAGGGCGACCTCGCGTGCCGTTTGATTATTACGGGGCCGTAATAGTGACGGTCAATGCGCAAAGTCCAGAAAACTCAGCGTCCGGGTGAACTGAAACCGCGAACTCGCCCTTCTGGCGACCGGACTAGCGCCGTCCTTCGCCGCCCGGGACGAAGGCGCCGCCGCCGGTCTGGGCCCGATGGCGCAGGAAGGCGTCGGCCAGGACGCAGGCGACCATCGCCTCGACCACCGGCGCGCCGCGGATGCCGACGCACGGGTCGTGGCGGCCCTTGGTGCGCAGATCGACCTCGTGGCCGGCCTGGTCGACGCTGCGCCGCGGGGTGAGGATCGACGAGGTCGGCTTGAACGCCACCCGCGCCACCACCGGCTGGCCGGTCGACAGCCCGCCCAGCACGCCGCCGGCCTGGTTCGACAGGAATTCCGGGCCGTTCGGTCCCATGCGCATCTCGTCGGCGTTGTCTTCCCCCGAGAGCGAGGCCGCGGCGAAGCCGGCCCCGATCTCCACGCCCTTGGCGGCGTTGATCGACATCAGGGCGGCGGCCAGTTCGGCGTCGAGCTTGCCATAGAGCGGCGCGCCCCAGCCGGCGGGCACGCCGGTCGCCTCGACCTCGACGACGGCCCCGGTCGACGAGCCGGCCTTGCGCACCGCCTCCAGGTGCTCTTCCCACACCGGAATGATCGCCGCGTCCGGCGACCAGTAGGGATTGTTCAGGGTCTCGTCCCAGTCCCAGCGGGCGCGGTCGATGGCGTGGGGGCCAATCTGCACCAGGGCGGCGCGGAGGGTCACGCTGGGGATGATCTTGCGGGCGATGGCGCCGGCCGCCACCCGGGCGGCGGTCTCGCGCGCCGACGAGCGGCCGCCGCCGCGATAGTCGCGCACGCCGTACTTGGCGAAATAGGGGTAGTCGGCGTGGCCGGGCCGGAAGGCCTGGGCGATCTCGGAATAGTCCTTGGAGCGCTGGTCGGTGTTGTCGATCAGCAGCGAGATCGGCGTGCCGGTGGTGCGCGGGCCGTCGGTGGCGGCGTCCTCGAACACCCCCGACAGGATCTTCACCTCGTCGGGCTCGCGCCGTTGGGTGACGAACTTGCCGGTTCCCGGCCGCCGCTTGTCGAGGAAGGCCTGGATGTCGGCCGAGGTCAGGGCGATTCCGGGCGGGCAGCCGTCGACCACGCAGCCGAGGGCCGGCCCATGGCTCTCGCCCCAGGTGGTGACGCGGAAAAGGTGGCCGAAGGTGTTGTGCGACATGGTGGGCTTCTAGCGGAAAGCGGGCGAGGCCGCAAAACCCCGAAGGATCTAGGCCGCCCAGGCGGCGGCGAAGCGCCTCAGCTGCGAGCGGGCGGCGCTTTCGGCGCTCTCCGTCGCGGTCTCCAGCCGCAGGAACAGGTCGCCCCGAGGGTGCCGGCCGCGGGCCGGCAGGCCCTGACCCGGAACGCGCACCAGGCCGCGGGCGGCGGCCTTGGTCGAGATCCAGATCCGCCGGGTTCCGATCGGGGTGTCGACGGCGATGCGGCCGCCCTCGGCCAGCACCCGCGGGTCGAGCTTGGCGGTCAGCCACAGGTCGTCGCCGCGCACCAGGGCCTCGGGCCTGGCCTGGAGGACGACGCCCAGCAGCCGGTCGCCGACCCGCACCTTGTCGTCGGCGCGCAGGCCGGCCGGCAGGGTCAGCTTCAGGCGGCGGCCGTCGACCTCGATCTCCACCGCGCCGCCGGCGAAGGCCAGTTGGGCGTCGATCTCGACGGTGGTCCGGGCGGGGGGCGGCCGCGGGGCGACGGCGGGCGGAAAATGGATCTGGCGCGGCGGCGGCAGCTCCTGCAGCAGCCGATAGGCGGTCAGCACGTCGCGGAACAGCGCGGCGTCGCCGCCAGGACGGTCGGGATGGGCGCGCTTGGCGGCCTCGCGATAGGCGGCGCGCAGCTCGCGGTCGTCGGCGCCCGGGGCGACCCCGAGAATGGCGCGCGCGCTGGAGACGCTAAGCTGG
>JAQGIN010000382.1 GCA_028291125.1 Caulobacter sp. | reverse complement strand
GCCTCCTCGATCCTGGGCGCCATCAACTTCATCACCACCATCTTCAACATGCGCGCGCCGGGCATGACCCTGCACAAGATGCCGCTGTTCGTATGGTCGATCCTGGTGACCGTGTTCCTGCTGCTGCTGTCGCTGCCCGTTCTGGCCGGCGCCATCACCATGCTGCTGACCGACCGCCATTTCGGCACCGCCTTCTTCAATGCCTCGGCCGGCGGCGATCCGATCCTCTACCAGCATCTGTTATGGTTCTTCGGCAATACCGAAGTGTATATTCTGATCCTGCCCGGCTTCGGCATGGTCAGCCAGGTGGTCTCGGCCTTCTCCAAGCGCCCGGTGTTCGGCTATCTGGGCATGGCCTATGCCATGGTCGCGATCGGCTTCATCGGCTTTCTGGTCTGGGCGCACCACATGTACACGGTGGGCCTGTCGGTCGACACCAAGGCCTATTTCGTCTTCGCCACCATGGTCATCGCGGTGCCCACCGGCATCAAGGTGTTCAGCTGGATCGCCACCATGTGGGGCGGCTCCATCGAGTTCAAAACCCCGATGCTGTGGGCGATCGGCTTCGTCTTCCTGTTCACGGTGGGCGGCGTCACCGGCGTGGTGCTGGCCAATGCAGGCGTCGACGTGGTGCTGCAGGACACTTATTACGTGGTGGCGCACTTCCACTATGTGCTGAGCCTGGGCGCGGTGTTCGCGATCTTCGCGGGCTTCTACTTCTGGTTCCCGAAGTTCACCGGCTACATGTACAACGAGTTCCTGGGCAAGCTGCACTTCTGGATCACCTTCGTGGGCGTGAACCTGGCCTTCTTTCCGATGCACTTCCTGGGCCTGCAGGGCATGCCGCGCCGCTATGTCGACTATCCGGAAGCCTTCACCTACTGGAACCACATCTCCAGCATCGGCTACGCCATCACCGCCGTCGGCGTCGTGGTGTTCCTGGTGATCCTGCTGGAAGCGGCGATCCGCCGCCGTCCGGCCGAGGCCAATCCCTGGGGCGAAGGCGCCACGACGCTGGAATGGACCCTGTCCTCGCCGCCGCCGTTCCACCAGTTCAGCGAACCGCCGGTGATCAAGGCCGACAGCCACTGATCGCCGCCGTCTAAGAGCGTAAGCGCGGGGGCGCGGATCGGACGAAAGTCCGGCCCGCGCCCTTCGCCCATAGAAACCCCGTCCGCATGTCCAAGACCGCCGCCGTCCTGACCCCGACCGCCGAAGCCTCGGCCGCCGCCGCGCGCCCGGCCCGCTGGCAGGACTATCTGCAGCTGCTCAAGCCGCGGGTGATGTCGTTGGTGGTGTTCACCGCCCTGACCGGCCTGGCCGCCGCCCGCGCCCCGATCCACCCGCTGCTCGGCGCGGTGGCGGTGTTCTGCATCGCCGTCGGGGCCGGGGCTTCCGGGGCCCTGAACATGTGGTTCGACGCCGACATCGACGCCAAGATGCGCCGGACCCGCGGCCGGCCGGTGCCGGCCGGCCGGGTGCAGGGCGCCGACGCCGCCGCCCTGGGCGTGGTGCTGTCGATGCTGTCGGTGATGCTGATGGGCATGGCCCTGAACTGGCTAGCCGCCGGCCTGCTGGCCTTCACCATCGTCTTCTACGCCGTGGTTTACACCATGTGGCTGAAGCGCTGGACCCCCCAGAACATCGTCATCGGCGGCCTGGCCGGAGCCCTGCCGCCGGCCATCGGCTGGGCGGCGGCCACCGGCTCGGCCCCGCTCAACGCCTGGCTAATGGTGCTGATCATCTTCCTGTGGACCCCGCCGCACTTCTGGGCCCTGTCGCTCTACACCAGCGAGGACTACGCCAAGGCCGGCGTGCCGATGATGCCGGTGATCAAGGGCGCCAAGGCCACCCGCCTGCAGATCCTGCTCTATAGTCTGGTGCTGATCCCGGTATGCCTGGCCCCGGCCTTCACCGGCCTGGGCGGCCCGCTGTACCTGGCGGTGGCGGCCCTGGGCGGGGCGGTGTTCCTGGTCCTGGCCTGGCGGGTCTATCGCAGCAAGGCCGGCGACGCCCCCGACCCGCGCGCCGCCGACCGCGACCTCTATGACGTCAAGGCCACCGCCAAGGACGCCCGCAACCTGTTCGCCTTCTCGATCCTCTATCTGACCGCCCTGTTCGCCGCCCTGCTGGGCGAAGCCCTGACCGGGACCAAAGCCCTGGAGCTGTTGTCGTGAACAAGCCGATCCTTCCCGAAGACGCGGCCGCCAAGGCTCGCCGGGCCCGCAACATCGCCCTGGCGCTGGGCCTCGCCGCCTTCGTCATCCTGATCTTCGTCGTCACTCTGGTGAAGCTGGGGGGCAATGTCGTCAACCGCTCCCTCTAAGCGCCAGAAGACCCCTGGCGAGCGCCGCAACGCCCGCCTGGCGATCATCTGCGTCGCCATCTTCGTCGGCATGGTCGGGGCGGCCTACGCCGCCGTGCCGCTGTACAAGATGTTCTGCCAGGTCACCGGCTTCGATGGCACGGTGCGCAAGGCCTCGGCCGCGCCGAACCGGATCCTGGCCCGCAAGGTCAATGTCCGCTTCGACGCCAATGTCCGCACCCTGCCCTGGACCTTCACCGCCGAGCAGGTCAGCCAGGACGTCCAGCTGGGCGCCACCGGCCTGGCCTTCTTCAAGGTCACCAACCGCGGCGACAAGCCGATGACCGGCCGCGCCAGCTACAATGTGGTGCCCGAGCAGGCCGGTCCGTACTTCCAGAAGCTGGAATGCTTCTGCTTCAGCAACCAGACCATCCAGCCTGGCCAGACGGTGGAGTTCCCCGTCGTCTATTTCGTCGATCCGGCCTATGCCGACGACGCCGAGACCAAGGGCAAGGACGAGATCACCCTGTCCTACACCTTCTTTCCGGCGGTCGAGGACGGCTCGGCGAAGAAAGAGGTCGCGGCGACCACGCCACGCATCGTTCAACCCCTTGGCGGAACGCCGCCCAGGGGGCTATAGCGTCAACACATTGTCGCGGCGGCGGGGGGACCTGGCCGGCGCGCTCGAGGGATTAAAGGGTTAGCACGCACATGGCCCACGGCGCCGTCAAACACGACTACCACATCCTGCCCCCCAGCCCGTGGCCCTTCGTGGGTTCGGTTTCGGCGACGCTGATGGCCATCGGCCTGATCGCCTGGATCAAGGGCGGGGTGTTCGGCATCGAGAAGGGCCAGTGGTGGCTGTTCGCCACCGGCATCGCCGGGGTGCTCTACACCTTCTTCGGCTGGTGGCGCGACATCATCAAGGAAGCCAACGCCGGCGACCACACCCCGGTGGTGTCGATCGGCCTGCGCTACGGCATGATCCTGTTCATCGCCTCCGAGGTGATGTTCTTCGTGGCCTGGTTCTGGATCTTCTTCGAGATGGCCCTGTTCCATCACCACCGCACCCTGTCGGCGATCGAGGAAGTCCGCGGCGCCTGGGCCACCTGGCCGCCCAAGGGCGTCGAGACCGTCTCGCCCTGGCACCTGCCGCTGGTCAACACCCTGACCCTGCTGCTGTCGGGCACCACGGTGACCTGGGCTCACCACGCGCTGCAGACCGGCGACCGCAAGGGCGCCAAGTGGGGCCTGATCCTCACCGTGCTGCTGGGCGCGCTGTTCACCGCCATCCAGATCTATGAGTACAGCCACATCAACCACGAGCAGCTGTTCTACTCGGCCGAGGCGGTCAATTCGGGCCTCTACGGCTCGGCCTTCTTCCTGGCCACCGGCTTCCACGGCTTCCACGTCTTCGTCGGCACGCTGTTCCTGATCGTCTGCCTGATCCGGCTGATGAACGGGGCCTTCACGCCCAAGCAGCACTTCGGCTTCGAGGCCGCCGCCTGGTACTGGCATTTCGTCGACGTGGTCTGGCTGTTCCTGTTCGCCTTCGTCTACGTGATCTTCGGCGCCCCGGCGCACTAAGGCCACGACGCTTCCAAGGGCCCGGAACGCCAGCCGCGTTCCGGGCCCTTTTTGCTTTCGGGGCGCCCTTATCCTTCGACAAGCTCAGGATGAGGGCGAATGCGAAGCCCGAGTAGAAATCCTCATCCTGAGCCTGTCGAAGGACGAGGATTTCGGGCCAAGGCCGCCGAAGCTGCTAGGATCCCAATCCGATGACCCAGGTGAACCCCTACCTCGCCGGCGCGACCGGCCATTGCCCGCACTGCGGCGAGGGGGCGCTGTTCGCCGGGTTCCTGAAGATCGCCCCCACCTGCGACGCCTGCGGTTTCGAGCTGGGCCGCCACGAGACCGGCGACGGGGCCTCGACCTTCATCATCCTGATCGTCGGGGCGGTCGCCTGCGGCGGGGCGCTGTTCTCGATGTTCGCCTGGAACTGGCCGGTCTGGCTGCTGCTGCTGGTCTGGCTGCCGGTCACCCTGGCGCTGGGCCTGGGCCTGATGCGCCCGGCCAAGGGGTTGATGGTCGCCGCCCATATCGCCAACAAGGCTTCCGAAGCCGGGCGCGGCGACGTCTGAGCCGCCGATGAAGTCGCGTTTCCCCATCGGCCTGACCCTCGCCACCGCCATCGCCCTGGCCATCCTCTGCGGCCTGGGCGTCTGGCAGATCCAGCGCCTGCACTGGAAGCAGGCGCTGCTGGCCCGCATCGCCGAGCGCTCGGCCGCCGCCCCCGTGCCTCTGAGCGTCATTTCCGGCCAGGACGCCGAGTTCACCCGCGTGGCGGTCGACTGCCCGGGCCTGGCCAGCGCCGACTTCGTCGAGCAGTACGCCATCCGCGACGGCCAGGCCGGGGCGCGGCTGCTGTCGCTGTGCCCTGTCCCCGGCCGGCCGCCGATCCTGGTCGACCGCGGCTTCGTCGCCGATTCGGTCTCGGCCCGGCCGCCGGTGGCCGCCTCGACCGTCCCAGCCCATGTGATCGGCGTGCTACGGCCCTCGGTCGCGGCCGGCAAGATCACGCCCCAGCCCAAGGGCAAGCTGTTCTATTCGCGCGACGCGGTGGCCATGGCCCATGCCCTAGGGGCGGCCGATGGGGTGTTTCCCTATGTGCTGATCGCCGAAACCGCGACCAATCCTGACTGGAAGGCCTTGGTCCCGGCCCCGCTTCCGGCCGAGATCACCAATCGCCATCTGGAATACGTCCTCACCTGGTTCGGCCTTGCCGCGACCCTGGCCTGCGTCTATGCCGCCATGCTCTGGCGAAAATTAAGGTCCTGATGCGTTACGTCTCCACGCGGGGAGAGGCCCCGCCCATCGGCTTCCTCGACGCGGTCCTGGCCGGGCTGGCGCCCGACGGCGGCCTCTATGTGCCCGAATCCTGGCCGGGCTTCGCGCCCGAGGAGATCGCCGCCTTCGCCGGCAAGCCCTATGCCGAGGTCGCCGCGGCGGTGATCGGCAAGTTCGTCGGCGACGAGATCGCCCCCGACGTCCTGGCCGACATGTGCGCCGAGGCCTATGACAGCTTCGCCCACGTCGCCACCACGCCGCTCAAGCAGCTGGGCCCCAACCGCTTCCTGCTCGAGCTGTTCCACGGCCCGACTCTGGCCTTCAAAGACGTCGCCATGCAGCTGCTCGGGCGGCTGTACGACCACGTGCTGTCGCGCCAGGCGCGGACCATGACCATCATCTGCGCCACCTCGGGCGACACCGGCGGCGCCGCCGTCGAGGCGTTCCGCGGCCGGTCCCACGCCCGCATCGTCGCCCTGTTCCCGGAGGGCCGGATCAGCGAGGTCCAGCGCCGGTTCATGACCACGGCGATCGACAAGAACGTCGCCTGCGTCGCCATCCAGGGCTCGTTCGACGACTGCCAGGCCATCGTCAAGCAGGCCTTCCAGGACGACCAGTTCCGCAACGCGGTCGACCTGTCCGGCGTCAATTCGATCAACTGGGCGCGGATCGCCGCCCAGACCGTCTACTACTTCACCGCCGCCGTCGCCCTGGGCGGCCCGGCCCGGCCGGTGGCCTTCGTGGTGCCGACCGGCAATTTCGGCGACGCCTACGCCGCCTTCGTCGCTCACCGCATGGGCCTGCCGATCGCCCGGGTGATCGCCGCCACCAATTCCAACGACATCCTGACCCGGGCCTTCGCCGACGGCCGCTACGCCCGCGGCGCGGTGGCCGCCACCCAGAGCCCGGCCATGGACATCCAGGTCGCCTCCAATTTCGAGCGGCTGTATTTCGAGTCGGTGCGCCGCGACGGCCTGGAGACCGGCCGCGCCTTCCGCGCCTTCGCCGACACCGGCCTGCTCGACATCCCGCCCGCCGCCCACGCCTTCATGGGCGAGCTGTTCCAGGGCGTGTCGGTCAGCGAGGCCGACACCGCCAAGACCATGCTGTCGACCCTGAACCAGACCGGCGAGCTGATCGACCCGCACACCGCCGTCGGCGTCGCCGCCGCCGCCCGGGTCAAGCTGGCCGATCCGGCGACGCCGCTGGTGGTGCTGTCGACCGCCCACCCGGCCAAGTTCCCCGAGGCGGTCGGCGCCGCCTGCGGCGAGGTCCCGGCCATCCCGCGCGCCACGCCCGACCTGTCGAAAAAGCCCGAACGCTTCGACCGCCTGCCAGCCGAGGTCGAGACGGTGAAGGCCTATGTCCGCGCCTTCGCGGGGCGCGTTTGACCGCCACCCTCCACACCCTGGACAACGGCGTCCGGGTGATCTGCGACCCGATGCCGGGGCTCGAGACCGTGGCCCTGTCGGTGGTGGCCGGGCGCGGCGCGATCCACGAGGATCCGGCCCGCTCGGGCTGGTCGCACCTGCTCGAGCACATGGTGTTCAAGGGGGCCGGCGGCCGGTCGGCCCGCGACATCGTCGAGGTGATCGAGTCCGAGGGCGGCCAGCTGAACGCCGCCACCGGCTACGAGCGCACCAGCTTCCAGGTCCGCGCCCTCAAGGGCGGGCTGGACCTGGGTATGGCGGTGATCGGCGACCTCTTGCTGCGCCCGACCCTGGACGCCGCCGACCTAGCCCGCGAGAAGTCGGTGGTGCTGCAGGAGATCGCCGAGGCCGCCGACGCCCCCGACGACTACATCTTCGACCTGGTGCAGACCGCCGCCTGGGGCGACCACCCGCTGGGCCGGCCGATCCTCGGAACCATCGACACCGTCAACGCCGCCACGCCCCAGGCGCTGTCGGACTGGCGGGCGGCGCTGTACGCCCCCGACCGCCTGGTGGTCAGCGCCACCGGCGCCGTCGACCCCGTCGAACTGCTGGCCCTGGCGCGGCGCGAATACGGCGGCCTGGCGGCGATCGCCGGCGCCCCGGCCCCGCCGCCGGCCCTGTTCGTCGGCGGACGCTCCAGCCAGACCCGCAAGCTGGAGCAGGCCCATCTGGTGCTGATGCTGCCGGCCTGCGGGGCCCGCGAGGACGATTATTTCAGCCTACGGATCTTCGCCGAGGCCCTGGGCGGCGGCATGTCGTCCCGGCTGTTCCAGGAGGCCCGGGAGAAGCGCGGCCTGGCCTACAATATCGACGCCTACGCCGACACCTACGCCAACGAGGGGGCGCTGGGGGTCTATGCCGGCTGCGCCGCCGGCGACGCGGCCGAGATGGCCAAGGTCTGCGCCGAGCAGATCGCCGGCCTGGCCGACCGCATCGAGGACGCCGAGCTGGCCCGCGCCAAGGCGCAGCTGAAGGCCCATATGTTCATGGCCCGCGAGCAGCCGCTGTCGCGCTCCGAGCAGGCCGCTGGACAGATCCTGCTGTTCGGCCGTCCGTATACGCCAGCCGAGCTGGCCGTGGCCGTCGACGCCGTCACCGCCGCCGATCTGGTCCGCCTGGGCCAGCGGCTGCTGGGCTCGGGCCGGGCGGCCACCGCGGTGCTCGGAACCAAGGCGGCGCTGAAGGCGGGTGACGTTTTCGAACGCGCGCTGTTCAATCGGCCCTGACGACTCGCCGGCAGGGGCCTTTCCAGTGTCCGCTTTACTTGATCTCTTCCGCTCTCCGCGCCGCCTTCGCCTCGAGGCGGAGCGGATCTATCTGCGGCCGCCGCGCGGCGGCGACTATCGGGCCTGGACCCGGCTGCGCGCGGAGTCGCGTGACTTTCTGACACCCTGGGAGCCGACCTGGCCGGACACCGACCTCGACGCCGCCGCCTTCCGCGCCCGGCTCGAGGCCTATGCCCGCGACCTGCACATCGGTGAGGCCTGGGCGTTCTTCATCTTCCGCCGGACCGACGACGCCCTGGTCGGGGCCATCCGGCTGTTCAACGTCCGTCGGGGCGTGGCCGAGAGTGGGGTGATCGGCTACTGGATCGGCGCGCCGCACGCCCGCCAGGGCTACATGGCCGAGGCGGTGGCGGCGGTGATCGGCTTCGCCTTCGGCGAGCTGCGCCTGCACCGGCTGGAGGCCGCCTGCATGCCCGACAACGCCGCCTCGGCCCGGCTGCTGCTGAAATCGGGATTCCGCGAGGAAGGTTATGCCCCGGCTTATCTGAAAATTAACGGCGACTGGCGAGATCATCGTCTGTTCGGACTGACCGCACCAGGTTAGTCCAGGACGGGAACGCGTTGCGTCGGGACGTCCGGCGCGGGACCAAGCATGCCGTTTAGCACTTCCGATCGACGAGTCTGGGACACCACCGCGACGCTGGAAGCGCTAGGCGGCGCCGGCGTGGCGCTGTGGCTGTGGGAGCCCGAGCTCGATCGCCTGCGGGTCAACGGCGCCACCCGGGCCCTGGGCCTGGGCCCGCTGGCCCCCGAATGCTCCTCGGCCGCCGTCCGCGCTCTGACCCTGCCGCAGGACCGCGCCCAGGTCGAAGAGGTGCTGCGGCAGCGCGAGCCGGGGGCCGAGATCGTCGGCCGCCTGCGCATGCGCAGCGGCGAGACCTGCATCTGGCGCGGGGTGTGGTTGGAGGAAGGCGTTCGCGCCTCGGGCGTCATCGTCCCGGAGGTGAAGTTCGCCGCCTCCGAGCGCGACTCCCTCACCGGCCTGCTGGACCGCAAGAGCTTCATCATCCGGGCGCGCGAGCGCCTGCGGGTCGAGGGCGTGCACGAGCTGGTGGTCGCCGACCTCGACCGCCTGCGCCGCCTCAACGAGGCCCTCGGCCACGAGCGCGCCGACCTGGTGCTGGCCGCCCTGGGCTCGCGCCTGGTCGCCGCCTTCCCGGCCGGATCGCTGCTGGGCCGTATCGGCGAGGACGAGTTCGCGGTGCTGTGCGAGCCCCAGGGCTTCGAGCCGGCCGAGATCCTGCGCACCGCCCTGGAGCAACCGCTGCGCGTGGCCGGCTTCGATATCCATCCCACCCTGGCCATCGGCGCCGTCTCGGCCGAGGGCGGCGAGGACGCCCCCGAGGCCGCCGAACTGCTGCGCCGCGCCGAACTGGCCGTCGAGGCCGCCGGCGCCTCCGGCCGCGGCGGGGCCGCCGCCTATGGCCGCTCGATGGAGAGCGACGGCCTGTCGCGCCTGGCGCTGGAGGCCGATCTGCGCGGCGCCATCGGCCGCGGCGAAATCACCCCCTTCTTCCAGCCGGTCGTGCGGCTGTCGACCGGGGCCCTGTCGGGCTTCGAGGCCCTGGCCCGCTGGCTGCACCCGCGCCGCGGCATGCTGCCGCCCGACGAGTTCCTGCCGCTGGTCGAGGAAATGGGCCTGATGCGCGAGCTGGGCGAGCACATGCTGCGCACCTCGGCCCGCCAGCTGTCGGCCTGGCGCCGCACCCATCCGGCCGTCGGGGCCCTGACCGTCAGCATCAATCTGTCGACCGGCGAGATCGACCGGCCCGGCCTGGTGCGCGACGTCGCCCAGGTGCTGCGCGACAACGACCTGCCGGCCGGGGCCATCAAGCTGGAGATCACCGAGAGCGACATCATGCGCGACCCCGAACGGGCCGCCGTGGTGCTGCACGCCCTGCGCGAGGCGGGGGCCGGCCTGGCCCTGGACGACTTCGGCACCGGCTTCTCGTCGCTGTCCTATCTGACCCGCCTGCCGTTCGACACCCTGAAGATCGACCGCTATTTCGTCCGCACCATGGGCGGCAACGCCGGCTCGGCCAAGATCGTCCGCTCGGTGATCAAGCTGGGCCAGGACCTGGATCTGGAAGTGGTGGCCGAGGGCGTCGAGAACGCCGAAATGGCCCGCCGCCTGCAGGACCTGGGCTGCGACTACGGCCAGGGCTTCGGCTACGCCCCGGCCCTGTCGCCGCAGGAGGCCGAGGTCTATCTCAACGAGGCCTATGTCGACGGCGCCGCGCCGGTGAAGGCGCGGGGGTAGGGGCGTTAGCCCCTTCCAACAGACCAAAACAGCCCGTTTCCCTCGCCCTCGTGGCGAGGATCCACCGTTCCGCCGCCGAGACGTTCGCGAGCTTGGCGAGGCCGAGGGAAACGAATTATTTTGGGTGGAAGCCCTAAGCCCGTCCCGCCTGAGCCGACAAATGATCCGCCGTGACGCCGATCTTGGCCAGGGCCATGGTCCATTTGTGCTCGTGGTCGTCGCCGAACAGCAGGGTCTCGTCGGCGTCGCAGATCAGCCACAGATTGTCGCGCAGCTCCTGCTCCAGCTGGCCGGGGCCCCAGCCGGCATAGCCCAGGGCCAGGATCGAGCGGCGCGGCGCGTGGGCGCGGCTGCCCATGGCGTCGAGCACGTCGCGGGTCGCCGTCAGGCCCAGGCCCTCGGCCACCGCCACCGTCGAGCTGGGCGAGACATAGTCGTCGGTGTGCAAGACAAAGCCCCGCTCGCGCTCGACCGGGCCGCCCATCAGCACCAGGTCGGCCGGGGCGCGGATCTCGGACTCGACGCCCAGCCGGTCCAGCAGGTCGGAGACGCTGAGGCCCTCGACCGGCCGGTTGATCGCCAGGCCCATGGCCTGCTCGGCGTCGTGGGCGCAGACGAACAGCACCGCCCGCTCGAACCGCGGGTCCTCGATGCCGGGCATGGCCACCAGCATGCGGCCGGTCAGGAATTCGCCGTCCTCGTGTCGATCATCGTCCATGGCTAAAACATCGGCCCGGAAAAGGTCGGTTTCAAGTCACAAGCGCGACTTGCGTTGGACGACGAGAGGTCTATGTCCGATCCGCTCCCTCAACGAACAGGACCAAGCCCATGACCCTCAAGGTTGGCGACACGCTCCCGGCGGCGACTTTCATGACCAGCGGCGCCGAAGGCCCGCGGCCGATCACCAGCGACGAACTGTTCCAGGGCAAGACCGTGGCGCTGTTCGCCGTGCCCGGCGCCTTCACCCCGACCTGCTCGGCCAAGCACCTGCCGGGTTTCAAGGACCACGCCGCCGACCTCAAGGCCAAGGGCGTGGACGTCATCGCCTGCGTCTCGGTCAACGACGTCTTCGTGATGAAGGCCTGGGCCAAGGACCAGGGCATTGCCGACGAGATCGTCATGCTGGCCGACGGCAACGGCGACTTCACCCGGGCGATCGGCCTGGACTTCGACGGCTCCAAGTTCGGCATGGGCCCGCGCTCGCAGCGCTATTCGCTGATCGCCAAGGACGGGGTGGTCACCACCCTGAACGTCGAGGAGGGCGGTGAATTCCGCGTGTCGTCGGCGGACTACATGCTGGGTCAGCTGTAGGGTTTTCTTCGACGTGCAGGCGCGGACTCGCCCCCTCCGCGCCTGCGGCGCTCCTCCCCCATAGGGGGAAGAGTTTCGCTGGACTAGCTCTTCCCCCCATGGGGGAGGAGGGTCGCGAAGCGGCCCGGAGGGGGCCAGCGCGGCTACGCCCCCAACGCCTCCGCCGTCGCCGCCTCCAACTCGGCCGCCCCCTGCATGACCCCGGCGGCCAAGCCCGCCGCCCCGCTCAGCACCTGCTCGGCGTAGAGCCGCGCCAGGGCCGGCCGCAGGCCGTCCCGGTCGGCCATCGCGCCCTTGGCCAGCATCCAGCCGCCGGTGACGTCGCCGGCCAGT
>JAQGIN010000297.1 GCA_028291125.1 Caulobacter sp. | reverse complement strand
CGGGCTCGAACGGCGGCTCGCCCTCGTCGAGGTCTCCGAGCGGGCGGATCTGCGGCAGCAGCAGGGCGCGGCCGCCGCCGGCCGCCACGAAGGCGTCGGCCAGGGCCCGGGCTCCGCGCCGGGTCGGGGTCAGGACGGTGGCCTGGGGCAGGGCCTCGGGGCCCAGCGGAGCCAACGCCTGCAGCAGGCCGCGGGCCAGGTCCTCGACGAACGGCCGGTGGGCCGGGATGGAGAACCAGCGCGGCCCCGGTCGATCGAAGGGGCCCGGCGGGCTCATCCCAGGCGCGCCTGCGCCGCGTCGCGCGACTGCGGGTCGCCGACGTGCATCCAGAAGCCGTCCAGCACCACGCCGTACAGCCGGCCCTCCTGGGCCAGGCGTCGCCAGCTGGTGGCCAGCGAGAACGGCCCGTCGGGCCCGTCGTCGACGATCTGCGGCTTGGTGATGTGCACGCCCATATAGGCGAACGGCGCGTGGGGGGCGTCGCCGCGGAAGGTCAGCTGGCCGCCGGGGCCGTAGAACACGTCGCCCGAGCCCTCGAAGCCCAGGGCCTGGTCGAGGCTGGCCAGCAGCAGCAGCACGTCCATCCGTTCGGGGTCCCAGGCCTGGGCCAGGGCCTGCAGGCCCGGCTGACCATTCTCGGTCCACACCGAATCGATATTGGCCACCACCACCGGGGCGTCGCCGAGCAGCGGCCGGGCCTTCTTCAGGCCGCCGCCGGTCTCCAGCAGGGCGGCGCGCTCGTCGGAAATGACGATGCGCGGGCCGCTGGTCCGCGCCGCCAGATGGGCCTCCAGCCGGTCGGCGAAATAGTGGACATTGACCACCGCCGTCTCGACCCCGGACGCGGCCAGGCGGTCGAGGGTGTGGTCGATCAGGCTGCGGCCGGCCACTTCGACCAGGGCCTTGGGCCGATCGTCGGTGAGCGGCCGCATGCGGGTGCCCAGGCCGGCGGCCAGCACCATGGCGACTTTGGGAACGGCGGTCATGCCCGGGCCTCGACCGGCACATAGGCGTCGAACCAGGCCTTCAGCTCGCTCAGCGACGGATCGGCCAGGCAGCGGTCGAGATAGGTCCACAGCCGCGGCATGAAGGCGGCGTAGCGCGGCTTGCCGTCGCGGGTCACCAGCCGGGCGAAGATCCCCAGGATACGGACGATGTTGAGCGCCCCCAGGGCGTGGTAGTCGGCCAGGAAGGCGGCGGGATCGACCTCCAGCCGGACGCCGAGATAGCGGTCGAGGCAGGCGGTCTCGCGCTCGGCCGAGACGTCGCGGCGGGCGTCGTGCAGCAGCATCGACAGGTCCCAGGCCGGGTGGGCGATCAAGGCGTCCTGGAAGTCGAGCAGGCCGACCCGCGCGGCGCCGTCGCGGGCCGGCAGCCAGATCAGGTTCTCGGCGTGATAGTCGCGGTGGCAGAACACGCTGGCCCCGGCCTCGCCGCGGGCCCGGATCGGCGCCCAGGCGGCCTCCCAGGCGGCGAGGGCGGCGGCGTCGAAACTCACCGGCTTCAGCTTCGGCAGCCACTCGACGAACAGGTCCTGGGCGGTCTTCAGCGCCAGGTCGTCATAGGTCAGCAGCGGCCAGGTCGAGCCGTCGGCGTAGAGCACCGGCGGCGGCGTGGCCTGGTGCAGGGTCAGCAGGGCGTCGATGGCGGCGTTGTAGAGCAGGGCCTCGTTGGCGCCGGTGGCGATCAGGGCCGCATAGAGATCGTCGCCAAGGTCCTCGAGCACCGCCAGGCCGGCGGCGGGGTCGGCGGCGATCACCGTCGGGGCCGACAGGCCCTGGGCGCGCAGCCAGCCGGCCACCGCGACGAAGGCGTCGACCCGGCCGGCCGCCACCCGATAGGCGGCGTTGAAGCCCAGGGCGATCCGCTGGGCCGGCGTCGCCTCGGGCGGGCAGGGCGCGGTCTCCAGATTGGGCGGCTGGTCCATGAAGATGTAGCTCTGGCCGTCGGCCAGGGTCAGTCGCTCATAGCTGCGGGTCGAGGCGTCGACCCGCAGCGCCGCCCGGTGGGCGGCGGCGAATCCGTGGGCCGCCAGGAACGTGGCCTTGGCCGCTTCGCGTTCAGAACTCAAGCTTGCGTCCTTCCAAGGCGCCGTGGGGGATGATCACCGCCCGGCGCGCGTCGCCGTCCAGAGCGATGTCTATATCAAGTCGGGCCGACGGCAGGCGACCTTGCAGGCGTTGCGGCCATTCAATGATCGCCGCCCCGTCCTCCAGCGCCTCGTCGAGGCCGATCTCATAGGCCTCGTCGGGGTCGGTGAGGCGGTAGAGGTCGAAATGGGCGACCGGGAAGGCCGCGCCCTCGTAGAACTGCACCAGGGTGAAGGTCGGGCTGGGCACGTCCTCGTCGGGGCGGGTCAGGGCGCGGATCAGGGCCCGGGCCAGGGTCGACTTGCCGGCCCCCAGCGGACCGCTCAGGCAGACGGCCTCGCCGGGCGCCAGCATGGCGGCGACGGCGCGGCCCAGGGCGGCGGTGGCGGCCTCGTCGGCCAGGCGCACGGCGGTCACCGCGCCGCGACCCGCGCGTCGCCCAGCGGCGCGCGCCCGGCGATCAATGTGTCGATGACATGGACGCGGACGCCGAACGGCGGCGATCCGGCCGCCTGAACTTGGACCATAGTCCAAGCTTAGGGGAGGTCGCGCCGCCTTCCAAGGCCGAGGCCGCGTCAGCGGCGGCCCGGCGTCGGAATTTCAGGCGCCGTCGACCGGATGGGCGCGGCCGAGCGCCTCGTCCGGCGCGGCGTCCTCGTCGTCCTCGACCACCACCTCGGACGGCTCGTCCTGGCGGGCCAGGTCGCGGGCCCCGACGCCGCCGCCCTGCTGGATGTTGCGGTTGGCGGCCGGAGTCGAGGGGTCGTAGGTGGGGCCGTCGGCGTCGTCTTCGATGTCGGTGGGGTCGGCCATGGCGGTCTCCTGGAGGTTCGACAGGGGCAACGGCCGCCATCCTACGACGTTCCCGGGCGCTCAAGTCTCTTTTCCTGGGGCGCTGGCCGGGCTAACCGGTCAGGCGATGCCCACCTCGCTCCGCACCGCCTACCGCCAACGCCTCGCCGCCGGCGACCTTCGCCCCGACGTCGCCCAGGCGGCGGCGGTCGAGGGCCTGGCCCGCCTGGAGGCCGACCTCGACTCCGCCGGCGAGCCGAGCTTCTCGCTGTTTGGCCGCAAGCCCAAGAGCCTGAAGGGCGTCTATCTCTGGGGGCCGGTGGGGCGCGGCAAGTCCATGCTGATGGACCTGTTCTTCGACTCCGCCCCGATCGCCAAGAAGCGGCGCGTGCACTTCCACGTGTTCATGGCCGAGATCCACGCCCTGATCGAGGTCTGGCGCAACGGCGACGCCGCCGCCCGCAAGGCGCGGTTCGGCCAGTTCAAGGGCGACGACCCGATCGCCCCGGCCGCCGAGGTGATCGCCGCCGAGGCGCGGCTGCTGTGCTTCGACGAGTTGCAGGTCACCGACATCGCCGACGCCATGATCCTGGGCCGATTGTTCGAGGCGCTGTTCGCCCGCGGCGTCACCCTGGTGGCGACCTCCAACCGGCCGCCCGACGATCTCTACAAGGATGGCCTCAACCGCCAGCTGTTCACGCCGTTCATCGACATGCTCAAGGAGCGGCTCGACATCGTCGCCGTGCGCGGGCCGGTGGATTTCCGCCTCGACCGGCTGAAGGCCGCCCGCACCTGGCTGGCCCCCAACGATCCCGACAACGCCCGCGAATTCGACCGGCTGTGGACCGATCTGCTGGACGGCGCGCCCGAGACCGGCGCCACCCTGGAGGTGCTGGGCCGCAAGCTCCACCTGCCGCGGGCGGTCGGCGGGATGGTGCGGGCCTCGTTCGCCAGCCT
>JAQGIN010000274.1 GCA_028291125.1 Caulobacter sp. | reverse complement strand
ATGGCTCGATGTTGATCTACGCGCTGCTCCACCTCACCGGCTACAACCGGCCGACGATGGCGGATCTGGCCAACTTCCGTCAGCTCGGCAGCCCTTGCGCCGGCCACCCCGAGAATTTCGAGCTGGAAGGCGTCGAGGCGACGACCGGCCCGCTCGGCCAGGGGCTGGCGATGGCCGTCGGCATGGCAATGGCGGAGCGGCACCTGAACGCGCAGTTCGGCGACGATCTGGTCGATCACCGCACCTGGGTGATCGCCGGCGACGGCTGCCTGATGGAGGGCGTCAGCCACGAGGCGATCAGCTTGGCCGGCCGGCTGAAGCTGTCGAAACTGACCGTGCTGTTCGACGACAACAACACCACCATCGACGGCGAGGCGACGATCGCCGAGACCGGCGATCAGCTGCTGCGCTTCAAGGCCGCCGGCTGGGCGGTGAAGGCGGTCGACGGTCACGACCACGGCAAGATCGCCGCCGCCCTGCGCTGGGCGACCAGGCAGGACAAGCCGACCCTGATCGCCTGCAAGACCAAGATCAGCAAGGGCGCGGGGCCCAAGGAAGGCGACCCCCACAGCCACGGCTACACGCTGTTCGACGACGAGATCAAAGCCGCCCGCGAGGCCATGGGTTGGACCGACGGCCCGTTCGTGGTTCCGGAGCCCATCGCCAAGGCCTGGAAGAGCGTCGGCCGCCGCGGGGCCAAGGTGCGCAAGGCCTGGGAGGCCAAGCTGGCCGCCTCGACCCATGCCGCCGACTTCGCCGGCGCGATGAGGGGCGACCTGCCGGCCGGAGCCTTCGACCGTCTCGACGGCCACATCGCCGAGATGGCCAAGGTCAAGACCGGCAACGCCACCCGGGTGCATTCCGGCGCCGCCCTCGACCAGCTGATCCCGGCCATCCCCGAGATGATCGGCGGCTCGGCCGACCTGACCGGCTCCAACAACACCTTCGTCAAGGGCATGCGCCCCTTCGACGCCCCCACCTATGACGGCCGCTACGTGCACTACGGCGTGCGCGAGTTCGGCATGGCGGCGGCGATGAACGGCATGGCCCTGCACGGCGGGGTGATCCCCTATTCCGGCACCTTCCTGGCCTTCGCCGACTACAGCCGGCCGGCCATCCGCCTGGGGGCCCTGATGGGCGCGCGGGTGATCCACGTGATGACCCACGACTCCATCGGCCTGGGCGAGGACGGCCCCACCCACCAGCCGGTCGAGCAGATCGCCTCCCTGCGGGCCATCCCCAACCTGCTGGTGTTCCGCCCCGCCGACGCGGTCGAGACCGCCGAGTGCTGGAAGCTGGCCCTGCAGCACCAGAAGACCCCGTCGGTGATGGCCCTGTCGCGCCAGAAGGTGCCGGCGGTGCGCGACACCGCGTCGGCGAACCTGTCGGCCCGCGGCGCCTATGAGCTGGCCGCGGCGGATGGCGGCGTGGCGGCGGTGACGATCTTCGCCTCCGGCACCGAGGTCTCGGTGGCCATGGCCGCCCGCGACCTGCTGCAGGCCCGCGGCAAGCCGACCCGGGTGGTCTCCACCCCCTGCTGGGAGCTGTTCGAACAGCAGGACGCCGCCTATCGCCAGGCGGTGATCGGCGACGCGCCGGTGCGCATCGCCGTCGAGGCGGCGATCAAGCAGGGTTGGGAGCGGTTCATCGGCGAGGACGGCATCTTCGTCGGCATGAGCGGCTTCGGGGCCAGCGCCCCTTACGAGCGGCTGTACAAGGAGTTCGGCATCACCGCCGAGGCGGTGGCGGCCAAGGTTCCGGCCTAGGCCCCGTCAGGGAACCAGAACCGTGCGCTTGCTCGTCACCGGTAGGGAAGGTCAGGTCGTCCGGGCGTTGCTCGAGCGCGGCGCCCTGGCCGGCGTCGAGGTGCTGGCCGTCGGCCGACCCGACCTCGACCTGGAAAACCCCGCCAGCCTGCGCCGGGCCGTCGAGGCCGCGCGGCCGGACGTCGTCGTCAGCGCCGCCGCCTACACCGCCGTCGACCAGGCCGAGCAGGAGCCGCGGCTGGCCCGAGCGGTCAACGCCGACGGCCCCGCCGCCCTGGCGGCGATCGCCGCCGAACACGGCCTGCCGATTATCCATCTGTCGACGGACTATGTCTTCGACGGGACCAAGGCCGGACCCTATGTCGAGACCGACCCGACCGGCCCGACCAGCGTCTATGGCGCCACCAAGCTGGCCGGCGAGCGCGGCGTCGCCGCCGCCAACCCGGCTCACGTGATCCTACGCACCGCCTGGGTCTATTCGCCGTTCGGCAAGAACTTCGTCAAGACCATGCTGCGCCTGGCCCAGGCCCGCGATCAGGTGTCGGTGGTCGCCGACCAGGTCGGCGACCCGACCTCCGCCCTCGACATCGCCGACGGCGTGCTGGCGACGGCGGCCAATCTGGCCGAGCGCCCCGATCCGGCGCTGTTCGGCGTCTTCCACATGACCGGGGCGGGCGAGACGTCCTGGGCCGGTTTCGCGCGGGCGATCTTCGCTGGTTCGGCGCGGCGCGGCGGTCCGTCGGCGGCGGTGGTCGACATCGACAGCGCCGCCTTCCCGACCCCGGTCCGGCGGCCGGCCAATTCACGGCTCGATTGCGCCCGGCTCGCCCGGGTGCATGGAATACAATTGCCGGCCTGGGAGGACAGCCTCGCGCTCTGCCTCGACCGGCTGGTCGACGACGCTCAGCGTTCGAAAGGAATCTGATGAAGGGCATCATCCTGGCCGGCGGCAGCGGCACCCGGCTCCACCCCATGACCCTGGCCATCTCCAAGCAGATGCTGCCGGTCTATGACCGCCCGATGATCTATTTCCCGCTCTCGACCCTGATGCTGGCCGGGATCCGCGACATCCTGATCATCTCGACCCCCGAGGACCTGCCGATGTTCCAGCGGCTGCTGGGCACCGGGGCGCAGTGGGGGGTCAATCTGAGCTACGCGCCCCAGGCCGCGCCCAACGGCCTGGCCGAGGCCTTCATCATCGGCGCCGACTTCGTGCGCGGCGGCCCGTCGGCCCTGATCCTCGGCGACAACATCTTCCACGGCACCGAGCTGGCCAGCCTGATGAAACAGGCCACCAACCGCCTGTCGGGAGCGACGGTGTTCGGCTACCGGGTCGCCGATCCGGAGCGCTTCGGGGTGGTCAGCTTCGACGAGAACGGCCGCGCCGTCTCGATCGAGGAGAAGCCCAAGGACCCGCAGTCGAGCTGGGCGGTCACCGGCCTCTATTTCTACGACGAGCACGTCGTCGACATCGCCGCCTCGATCAAGCCGTCGGGCCGCGGCGAGCTGGAGATCACCGACGTCAACCGCGCCTATCTGGCCCAGGGCAATCTGCACGTCGAGCGCATGGGCCGCGGCACCGCCTGGTTGGACTCCGGCACCCCGGACTCGCTGATCGACGCCGCCAACTATGTCCGCGCCCTGGAGAACCGTCAGGGCGAGCGGATCTCCTGCCCCGAGCTGATCGCCCTGGAGCGGGGCTTCATCAATCGCGACCAGGTGGCCGAGCTCGGCCGGCAGTTGGGCAAGAGCGGCTATGGACAATATTTGCTGCGGATCGCCGAGGAATATGGCGACGATTGACCCCGTCCCGGCCACCTTGGCGCCCAATTGGCCCTCCAGGGTCGATTGGGCGGGGTAGCTATCGGAAAATCCGACTGTTAGAACGCGCCGCAGTTAACGGCCTCGCCCTCGATCGCGCCCGCCGGCGCGGTCCGGGCCCGGGAGA
Source organism: Caulobacter sp. (assembly GCA_028291125.1). Lineage (GTDB taxonomy): Bacteria > Pseudomonadota > Alphaproteobacteria > Caulobacterales > Caulobacteraceae > Caulobacter. The sequence goes on along the minus strand of JAQGIN010000274.1, from coordinate 4,084 downwards.
CTGAAGTTGAAAATCCTCGTGACGGGCGGAGCCGGTTTCATCGGCTCGGCGGTCTGCCGTCGTCTCGTCGGCGTCGAAGACGTCGAAGTCATCAATCTCGATAAGCTCACCTATGCCGGCGACCTGCGGTCCCTCGACACGGTGGCGGGATCGAACCGCTACGCCTTCGTCCAGGCCGACGTCGCCGACGCCGCGGCCGTGCGGGCGGTGTTCGAGGTCCATCGGCCCGACGCGGTGATGCACCTGGCGGCGGAGTCCCACGTCGACCGTTCGATCAACGCCGCCGGCGACTTCGTGCGCACCAATCTGGTCGGCACCTTCGTCATGCTGGAGGAGGCCCTGCGCTATTGGCGGACCCTGCCGGCCGACCGCGCCGAGGCCTTCCGCTTCCTGCACGTCTCCACCGACGAGGTCTATGGCAGCCTGGGCGAGACCGGGGCCTTCAGCGAGGAGACGCCGTATGATCCGCGGTCGCCCTATTCGGCCTCGAAGGCGGGGTCCGACCACCTGGTCTCGGCCTGGGGCCACACCTACGGCCTGCCAGTGGTGATGAGCAATTGCTCGAACAATTACGGCCCCTATCACTTCCCCGAGAAGCTGATCCCGCTGATCATCCTCAACGCCCTCGAGGGCCGGCCGCTGCCGGTCTATGGCGACGGCGGCCAGATCCGCGACTGGCTGTATGTCGACGACCACGCCCGGGCCCTGTCGCTGATCCTGCGCGAGGGCCGGGTCGGCGAGAAGTACAATGTCGGCGGCCGCAACGAGCGGACCAACCTCCAGGTGGTCGAGGCGATCTGCGATCTGCTCGACGAGATGGCCCCGCCCCTGGCCGCGCCGCGGCGCGATCTGATCACTCATGTCGCCGACCGGCCCGGCCACGACCGGCGCTACGCCATCGACGCCGGCAAGCTGGAAACCGAGCTGGGCTGGCGCGCCGAGCACGGCTTCGACACCGGCCTGCGCGCCACGGTGCGCTGGTATCTCGACCATGCCGATTGGTGGCGGCCGTTGCGGGAACGCTATGACGGTCAAAGACTTGGGCTGCGACAGGCCTAGCGGTAAAGCATTTGTCCCGCGGCGCGGCGCTCTGTAAGGGAACGCAGCCACGCCGCCGGAAGGCGTGAAGGAAGAAGTTGAATGCCCGGTTCCCTCTCGGCGGCGGTCAAGGATATCGGAGACGGCGCGCGCCTGGCGCCGCTCTGGTGGCGCCTGGGCATGGATCAGACCAAGGCCCGGTTCCAGCGCTCGATCCTCGGCCCGTTCTGGATGGCCGCCAATCTGCTGGTGGTGTCCTTCGCCCTGCACTTCATCGTCGGCGGCCTGCTCGGCGGCGCCGGCAGCAACTATCCGCAATTGATCGGCGGCCTGCTGGCCTGGGGGCTGGTCGGGATATCGGTCGGCGAGGCGGCCAACCTGTTCCTGATGAACGGCGGCCTGATGCAGACCCAGCGCTTGCCCCTGACCTTCTACGTGTTCGTGCACACCCAGAAGGCGATGACCAATTTCCTGGCCCAGCTGATCGCCTTCTGGACCGTGATGCTGCTGATGAAGAACTTCTCGATCCCGGACTGGAGCTTCCTCCCGGGCCTGCTGATCGTGACGATCAACGTCTATCTGCTGAGCTTCATCCTGGCGATCCCGTCGACCCGGTTCCGCGATGTCGGCTACATGTCCGGCTTCATCGTGCAGATGGCCTTCTTCCTGACGCCGGTGTTCTGGACCCGTGAACAGATGCGGCCGGCTCGGCGCTTCATCGTCGACTACAATCCGCTGGCGCACATGGTGGAGCTGGTCCGCGCGCCGCTGCTGGGCCAGACGCCGCCGTTGCTCGACTGGCTGTGGGGCCTAGGCATGATCGCCGTCCTGGGCGTCATCGCCCTGATTCTGCTCGCCAAGTTCGGCAAGCGCGTCGTCTTCTGGCTGTAGGGAAGGTCCGCATGCCGCACTCGATCGACCTGAAGAACGTCGACCTCGACTACTACATCTACAGCGTCCGCGCGCAGTCGCTGCGCAACGCCGTGTTCAACCTCGCGGTCGGCGGCCGGATGTACAAGACCGCCGGCGACGTCGCCGCCGTCCAGGCCCTGTCGAACATCACCTTCCGGGTCGAGGAGGGCGATCGCATCGCCCTGGTCGGCCACAACGGTTCGGGCAAGACCACCCTGCTCAAGGTCATCGCCGGCATCTATCAGCCGACCCGCGGCGACCTGACCATCGACGGCGACGTCACCTCGATGATCGCCATCAGCGCCGGCCTGGATATGGAGGCCACCGGCCTGCAGAACATCCACAAGCTGGGTATGATGCGCCGCCTGTCGCGCAAGACCATCGAAAGCCGGCTCGAGGCCATCGCCGAATTCTCCGAACTGGGCGACTTCCTGCGCCTGCCGGTGCGGACCTATTCGGCCGGCATGCTGGCGCGGCTGATGTTCTCCGTGGCCACCGAGTTCGACGCCGACATCCTGGTGCTCGACGAATGGCTCAGCGCCGGCGACGCCGCCTTCATGGCCAAGGCCAGCGCGCGGATGGCCAAGATCGTCGACGCCGCCAAGATCGTGGTCATCGCCAGCCACGACTTCGATCTGATCCACAAGGTCTGCAACCGGGTGTGCGAACTGAAGGCGGGCAAGATCGTCTTCCTGGGCTCGCTGACCGAGTGGATCGCCTATCGGGAGGCCGCGTGACCAACCCCGCTCCGGTTCACCCCATCGCTCACAGCGACATCAAGACCCTCACCGCCGAGGCCTGGATCGACCGCCTGATCCGCTCGGTGGCCGAGCCGACCCAGGACGGCCTCTCGATGCCGGGCTTCCCGCCCGCCGAGGTGCAGCGCCAATTCGTGGGCTCGGCCTATGAACTGGCCCTGGGCGAAGCCGCCAACTTCTATCGCTTCGCTCAGGAGCACATGGCCGGCCGCGCCTATGGCGACAGCGCGGGCGCGCGCTATCTCGACTTCGGCTGCGGCTGGGGCCGGATCGGTCGCTTCTTCCTGCGCGACTTCGAGGCCGGCGACATGGCCGGGGTCGATATCGATCCGGAGATGGTCGCCTTCTGCAAGACCGCCGACCTGCCCGGCCACTACGCCTTCATCGCCAACGGCCGGCCGCTGCCGTTCGCCACCGGCGGCTTCAAGCTGATCACCGCCTATTCGGTGTTCACCCACCTGCCGCCGGCGCTGTTCCGCTTTTGGCTGCAGGAGCTGTTGCGGCTGCTGGCCCCCGACGGCCTGCTGGTGTTCACGGTCGAGCCGCCGCGCTTCCTCGACTTCCTCGACGGCGCCGACCCGCAGTCGGACAACGCCTGGCAGGCGGCGCTGTCGGCCTACAAGGACGATATCCCGCGCATGCGTCGCGACCTGGCCCAGGACGGCGTGGCCTATCTGGCGACCGGCGGCGGCGCCTATCGCGAGTCGGCGGTCTATGGCGACACCGTGGTGACGCCGCAATTCATCGCCCAGGAAGCCGCCGGCCGCGGCCAAGTCGTCGCCTATGTCGACGATCCCGATCGCTTCTGGCAGGCGGCGGTCGTCGTCCGCCGCACGTCCGGGCCGATCGTCAGGCTGCTGAACCGCCTGCGGAGGCCGGCGGCATGAAGCCGGCGTTCCTCGGCCTGACCCTGGGCCAAGAGGTGTCGATCGACGGGACCGACGCCGATGATCGGCCGATCCTGGCCGCTCATGGCGACGATCCGCAGCTGATCTGGACACCCGACCGCGCCGCGCGGACGGGGCTGCGCAACGCCCACAGCGTCCGGGTCGAGGTCACGCTCGAGGCGGTGGCCAGCGAACTGGTCGCGCCCGCCGTCTATGTCGACTGGGGCGACGGCTTTTCCGAGGACTCCTATGCGCGGCTGAAGCGCAACGCGAACGGCTATTTCGCCACCTTGCCGGCCCGCAGCCGGCTGCTGACGCGGGTCCGCGTCGACCCGTCGATCGCGCCCTGCAAATTCACGGTCTCCGATTTCGTGGTGACGCCGGTCGGCACCTTGGGCGAGGATCCGCGCGGCTGGCGCGGGGCGGCCATCCAGGGCGTCAAGCGCGTGCTGGGGCCGCTTCGGGGGCCGATCGGCGGCCTCTACCGCC
>JAQGIN010000272.1 GCA_028291125.1 Caulobacter sp. | reverse complement strand
ACCGCGCTGGTGGCCAGCAAAACGCTCAGAGAGGACGAACCTCCTCCCGCACGACCTAGAATCCTCATCCCGCAACCTCCCCTTTTTTGTTGAGTCCACCTGCGATGAACTTTCAAGAAGGTCTCAGACAAACCGCCGGAGAGCCATACGACCATGGTCGTAGGGCCGCCGGGGCTCACCCAACGCGCACGCGATACAGCGCGTGATGCGTCAGCACGAACAGGGTCTGCTTGTCGGGCCCGCCGAAGATCAGTTGCAACGGCCGCTCGGGCACGTCGATGCGGCCCAGCTCGGCGCCGTCCGGCGCGTAGACGAACACCTGTCCATTGGCGACATAGACCCGGCCCTGGCCGTCGGTGGCGACGCTTTCGCCGCCGCGGTTGGCGAAGGGTTTCAGGTCGGTGACCGCGCCCCGCCCGCCGATCAGGCCGCTATAGGTCTTGTTTTCCGAGCTGTTGGTGACGAACACCCGCTCGCCCGGCTTGGCGGTGGTGAAGCCGTAGGTGTCGAGCGCGTCGGAGAAGCGAAGACCGCGGAAATCGGGCGGGCCCTGCTGGAAGACGCGATAGGCCGGCAGGGCGAGGCTGCCGTCGGGCGAGACATATTCCTGGGCCTTCGGGGCCGCCATGTCGCGGGCGAACATCTCGGCCAAGGTCGTGAACTGGTAGGTCTCGAGATCGAGCTGGTCCTTGAACTCGCCGTTGTTCCACCAGTTGACCGGCAGCACCGTCGCCGCGCCGGCATGGTCGGCGGTCGGCGTCGGCGCGATCACCGTCACCTCGGTGTCGGGGCTGCCCGGCTTGAAGCTGTAGACCGTGCCGTTGCGGCCGTCCGAGGACAGCACCAACAGGTTTCCCGACGTGTCGACGGCGAGGTTGATCGGGTCGAGCGTGTTGTCGCGCACGATCTCCAGCTTGCGGGCGTTCGACCAGCTGTAGATGCGCTGGTGACGCCGGTCGGTGAAATAGAGCGTCCCGGCCGCGTCGACAGCGCCGCCGCCGAGCGAATAGAAGCCGTCGCCCAGCGTCTCCACGCGGGCCCCGGCGGGGAAGGTCGAGGCCGCGACCGGCGGCGGATTGGCGGGCAGGTCCAGCACCGCGAACTGCCGCTCGCGCACCTCCAGTCCGCTGGTGACGTCCTGGATGGCGTTCTCATACGGATACTTGGTCAGGCGCAGGAAGGTGGCGCAGCCGTTCTCGTCGCAGGTGGCGACCCCGCTTTCGGCGTTCACCGCCACGTTGCGGAAGCGGATGTCGTGGGAGTTGAACACCTTCACCGCCGTCGGCGCCGGCTTGCGCGTGCGGGTGACGCGATAGCCGTGATAATTGGCGACCAGGATGTTGCGGGAGTCGCGGATCTCCAGCGAGACGGTGTCCTCGCCCTCGCCCGCCTCCTCCTCGGTCTGCGGGGCCAGGATCTCCCAGTTGGCGACCCGGTTGAGGCTGATCTCGGAGCGCACATGGTGCTCGACCGAGGCCTGGTAGACGTGCCCGGGCGTCTGCGTGTCGGAGATGTAGATGCCGGCATAGGCGTAGGTGCTGGGGCTCCAGATGTTGGCGAACGTGCCGCCGCCGCCGTTGGTCACCCACAGGCTGGGATACTGGCCCGCCCAGCGCTTGGCCGGATCGGGATCGGCCGAGGCGTTGGCGTTGTAGGGGATGAACCGCGTCCCGTCATACAGGTTGGTGCCGTGACCGCCCTGGAACTTGACGTCGTTGACCATCGAGGTCTCGCCCGCGGTCCACAGCAGGGCCGTGGCGCGGGGATTGATCCCGCCGGTGTTGAGGCCAAGCCCCGAGACGATGTTGCCGCCCTTGGCGGCCGACTGCACCAGCGCCTTGGGCGCGCCCGCGCCCTGATAGCCGGCGGTGCGATCGGGCAGGACGATCTGCGTCAGGCTCGGATGCAGACCGATCAGCACCGTGTCGGCCCGCAGCCGCAGCGTGTCGGTGACCACGTAGAAGCCGGCCGGGAAATAGACGACGCGATGGCTGTCGATGGCGCGCTGGATCGCGGCGGTGTCGTCGGTGGCGTTGTCGCCCTTGGCGCCCAGCGTGCGCACATTGACCCAGTCGGCCATGGCCGGCAGGGCGCGGATCGCCGGCCCGCGCGGCTTGGGCGGCGCGCCGAGGGCGTCGGCCTTGATCTGCGTCTTGTATTGGCCGAACTGGCCAAGGCCGGGCAGCGTCAAGCCATGGGTGAAGGCGGCGACGGCGTAGGCGCGCCCCTTGCCGGCCACGGTCTTGCCGCTGTCGCGGAAGCGGGCGAACACCGGGGTGTTGACGGCCACGGCGTTCTCGAAGCCGACCTGGGTGTAGACGTTGGTCTCGTTGGAGATGATGACGGCGGCCCTGGAGACGTTCTCGAAACGGACGTCCTTGCCCCACAGCCAATCGCCGTAGCCGCGGTCGATCTCGATCCCCACCGGCGTGTCGCGCATGGCCACATTGACCAGGGTCAATCCGGCCTCGTGCTCGCGGATCGCCGCGTCGCGCTGGCCTTCGAAGGTGGAGTCGAGGAGCACGAAGCCCCAGGCCGCCGACGGCTTCTCGGCCAGGATGCCGTAGCGGCCGCCCTTGAAGTGCAGGTCCTCGGCCTCGTTGGCGACGTGATACAGGCCCGCCAGGCCCGAGCCGATGTCGAACTCCATGTGGCTGACATAGGCGTGCTGGGCGGCGTGGAAGCGGATCGCCGTCGCCGCCGGATTACCCTGGCCGATCTTGAAGTCGATGTTGCTCATCGCCGAATAGAAGGTGCCGGGGTTAGCGTCGGCGACGTCCTTGTCGAAGGGGACGCTGCCGGGCGGCGGGAAGGGCACGCGACGCGACGCGTCACGCGTGGCGCCCGCGAAGATCACCATGTTCGCCAGACCCTTCTGGAACCCTGGGGTCTTGTCGCCGAGCAGGATCAGCGGGCGGGTCGCGCCAACCCCGAACAGGCGCACGCCCGGCCAGAGGAAAAGCGTCTTGCTGATGCGGTACTGGCCCGAGGGCAGGAACACCAGGCCGCCGCCGGACTTGACCGCGACCGCGTCGATCGCGGCCTGAATGGCGGCGCCGTCATCGGCGCGGCCGTCGCCCTTGCCTCGCACCACCACCGCGCTGGGATCGTCCGGCGCGGTCGCGAAGGCCGAGACCGAAGCCGCCGCCGGATCGCCCATCGCCAACAGCAGGACCAACGCCGCCATCCCCGCACCAAGCCAGCCTTGCATTCCAAACCCTCGTCAAAAAAGTGTCCCGGCTCGAAGCCGGGGCCAGTTCGGGAAGTTCATGTGGTCGCCAAAAGGCCGCGCTGGAAGGCGGCGCGTCCGACCGGCCTGGACCGCGCCCGATGACATCATAGAGGCCCAGGTTCGCCTCGACGCCAAGCATTGGTCCGCCGCGACGACGCCGGAGCCGGCCGCTGATGCGCCCAGTCCGCGATCACATGAACCGAGTTAGTGCGCTTTTGCCGGGGCGACGACCGCGACCATTGTCGTAGTAGCCAGACGCGGCGTCCCGCTCGATATCGAGAGCGACGAAATCCACCGCGCGCGCGAGGAGCCCGGCGGTTGGGCGGCGGGGCGCGTTCAGGGGCGAGGCTTGTGCAGCAACAGTTCGACAAGACCGAGATCACGCCCAGAGCGATTATCGTCATGGGCGTCGCGGGTAGTGGCAAATCCACCCTGGGCCCACTGCTGGCCGAAGGGTTCGGCTGCCGGTTCATCGAGGGCGACGCCTTCCACTCGGAGAACAGCATCGCCAAGATGCGGGCCGGCGAACCCCTGAGCGACGAAGACCGCTGGCCCTGGCTCGATCGGCTGGGCCTGGCGATGGCGAGCGAGGTCGCCGCCGAGGGACTGGCGGTCGCGGCCTGCTCGGCTCTGAAACGACGCTATCGGGAGCGGTTGGCGCGCGCCATTCGTGCGCCGACCGCCTTCGTGCTGCTCCAGGCCGACGAGGTCGAACTGGCGCGTCGGCTGACGACTCGCCAGGGCCACTACATGCCCGCCAGTCTGCTGACCAGTCAGTTGGCCGCCCTCGAGGAAACCTGGCCTGACGAGCCGGCCATCGTCCTGGACGCGCGCAGGTCGCCCGAAGATCTCTATCGGGCGGCCTGCGCCTGGCTGAGGTCGCCGGGCTCACCCGCCTGAGGGCCGTGCGCGGCGATTCAGGGCATCAGCCGCTTGCGGCCCTGGGACAGGTGCCAGCGCATCGCCAGCGCCGCCCCGTCGGCGTCCTGGGCGCGGATCGCTTCGACGATCATCTCGTGTTCGGAGAGCATGGCGCCGATCGCCTCGGGCGGGCGCGAGCGCGAGATGTCGACCCCCGCCTGCAGGATCCGGTCGACGTCCTCGTGCAGGTGGTCCAGGGCCGCGACGAAGGCGGGATTGGCGGTGGCCAGCACGATGGCCCGGTGCAGCGCCCAATCCTGTTCGTGGGCCGGCCCGCTGGACAGCAGCGCCACGCGCAGGCGGCTCATCGCGTGCTCGATGTCGGCCAACTGCTCGGGCGAGCGGCGCATCGCCGCCAGCCGCGCCGCCTCGGCCTCGAGCACGAAGCGAACCTCGTAGGTTCCCAGGGTCGACGACAGCTCGGCCATCGGCATGTGGGCGACCAGGCGCTGCGAGGGCCGCGCCTTGACATAGGAGCCGGCCCCCCGGCGGGCCTCGGTGATCCCGTCGGAGGCCAGCCGCACCAGCGCCTCGCGGACGATCCCCCGCGACATGCCGAAGATCTCCGACAGCCGGGCCTCCGACGGCAGGCGATCGCCGATCGCCAGGTCATCCTTGTTGATGATCTCGATGATGCCGGTATAGGCGCGATCGGCTAGCCGGCCCTCGTTCATCGACGGGTCTCGCGCATAGGTGACGGCCGGTGGCTAAGCTGGACCATCAGAGAAGATAACTAGCGCCAAACACCAAGGCGAGCCCGATGACCGAAATGGCCGTCTCCAGCACCGACCAGGTGCGGAAGGTGTCGGGCGTGCTGGTGCCGATATAGCTTTTGACCAGCCAGAAGCCCGGATCGTTGACGTGCGAGAAGAACACCGATCCGGCCCCGATGGCCAGGACCACCCATTCCGGCGCCACGCCGGAGGCGGCGACCACGCCGGGCATGATGCCGACGGCGGTGATCGTCGCCACGGTGGCCGAGCCGGTCGCCAGGCGGATGCAGACGGCGACGAACCAGCCGAGCAGGATCGGCGACACCGTCCCGGCCGAGGCCAGCCGCGCCAGAAGGTCGGACAAGCCGGCCGAGACCAGCACCTGCTTCAGGGCGCCGCCGGCCCCGATCGCCAGCAGGATCGCGCCCGCCGACTTCATGGTGTCGGTCCAGATCGCGTCCTGGATGCGCGCGTCGCGCAGCTGGCGGCCGAACAGCAGCGGCAGGGCCACGAGGTTGGTGAGCAGCAGGGCGATCACCGGATTGCTGGCCGCGCCCAGCCAGCCCAGCCGCGCCGCCATGTCCTGCGGCAGCAACTGACGCAGCTCGCCGGCGGCGATCAGCACCACGGGCATGAGGATGATGAACAGCGACAACGCCTTGCGCGGCGCAACGACGCCCAGGTCGTGCGCCTCCATCATCGGCGGGGCCAGCTTGACGCCGCGGGCGGTGAGCATGGCCAGCAGCGGGCCGGCGATCGCCGCCGTCGGCACCGCGATCAGCAGTCCGTAGAGCATGGTGCGGCCGAGATTGGCGTTCAGGGCGGTGACGGCCAGCAAGGGTCCGGGGTGCGGCGGCACCAGGGCGTGGACCACCGACAGGCCGGCCAGGGCCGACAGCATCAGGCGCAGCTTGGTGGCGTCCGAATTGGCCGATTTGGGCAGGGTGGCGGCGGCCGCGGCGACGATCGGCAGCAGCAGGACCAGGCCGGTCTCGAAGAACAGCGGCAGGCCGATCAGCATGGCCACGAACAGGCTGGCCCAGGGCGCCCCGGCGACGCCGGTCAGCTTGAGGGCGGCCTTGGCCAGGGACGAGGCGGCGTTCGACAGTTGCAGCATCGCGCCCAGCGACAGGCCCAGGGCCACGACCAGGCCGGTGCTGCCGAGGATGTCGCTGACCCCCTTCTGCACCGCCTTGGCGGTGTCGGCCATCGGCAGGCCCGCCGCCAGCCCGACGAAGAAGGCGCCGCACAGCAGGGCGATGAACGGATGCAGGCGCCCCTTGACGATCAGGCCGACGGCCAGGGCGATCCCGAGAACGGCCGCCAGGATCAGGCGAAGATCGGCGGGGCTCACGGGCGGGCTCCCGGCGCGCGGCGACGCTCCCGCGTCCGGCTCAACCTGTCGCGCATGGTTTCCTCCTCGAGCGGGCGGCCCTGCCGACGGTGGGTCGCTTCTTGCCGATAGCTGTAGGACAGGTTTAGCGGTACCATCAACGAAAAAGCTCGGTTGACGGCATTTTACGGCAGGCATACTCTGAATCTGTCCAACCGATCTTGGTGAGTCCGAGGACTGCCCCGGGGATCGGCCAGACCAAAAAGACAGACCGCCGTCGTGCTCGGCCCCTGGGCGGAACGCGGCGCGGCGACCGACCCAAAAGATGTCGGAGGGAACGAGGAAGCACATGGAATCGATCTTGGAATCCGGGACCTTCGAACGCGGCGTGTCGGCCGTCGCCGACCCCTCGCCCGTCCCGTTCGCCCACCTGACGCCAACCCAGCTCAAGGTGCTGCAGGGCGTTCACTCCGGCCTGCTCAACAAGCAGATCGCCTTCGACCTCGGCATCGCCGAGGCGACGGTGAAGGCGCACATGACGGCGCTGATGCGAAAACTCAACGTCCGCAACCGCACCCAGGTCGCCCTCGCCGCGCAGAAGAGCCTCGCCGTCTAGGGCTTGCTCGCTTCGCCTCGAGGCCACCGTCCGTCTTCCCGGCGAAGGAAGCGGTTCAAGACCAGGACATCCTGCTCGAGGACGGCGCTCACGCCGCGCCGCCCTCCCCGCCTCACGCGCCCCGAACGGCGGCCGACATCAGACCCTCACGGCATAGAGGCTGTGATGGGTGAGGATGAACAGCGTGTGGCGATCGGGACCGCCGAGGATCAGCTGCAGCGGCCGCTCGGGGACCTCGATCTGGCCGAGCTCGGCGCCGGCGGCGTCGTAGACGAACACCTGGCCGTTGGCGACATAGACCCGGCCGGCCGGGTCGACGGCGACGCCCTCGCCGCCGCGGCTGGCGAAGGCCTTCAGGTCGGTGATCGCGCCGCCGGGCCCGACCGTGCCGCTGTAGGTCTTGTCCTCCGAACCGTTGGTGACGAACACCCGCTCGCCGGGCTTGGCGGTGACGAAGCCGTAGGTGTCGAGCGTGTCCGAGAACCGCCAGCCCAGATGGTTTGTCGGCCCCTGCTGGAACACCCGGAAGGCCGGCAGCACCAGGCTGCCGTCGGGCGAGACATATTCCCGGGCCTTGGGCTGGGCCATGTCGCGGGCGAACATTTCGGCCAGGGTGGTGAAGCGATAGGTCTTGGGATCGATCTGGTCCCTGAACTCGCCGTTGTTCCACAGATTGACCGGCAAGGCGGTGGCCGCCCCGGGATGCTCGGTGGTCGGGGT
>JAQGIN010000196.1 GCA_028291125.1 Caulobacter sp. | reverse complement strand
CGGACTACATCCGGTAGTTCAGGCCGACGAAGAAGCGACGGCCGAAGAGGTCGTAGTTGTCGGCGGTGGTGTTGCCGAGCCACCGCGCGGGCTCCTCGTCGAAGGCGTTGACGACGCCGGCGCGCAGAACCAGGCCTTCCTTGGCCTCGTACTTCACGGTGAAGTCGTGCTGCACGAAGGCGGGGGCGCTCAGATAGCGCCGCTCGCGATTGTCCGGGTCGGCCTTCAGGGTGTCGATGTCGAAGGGAATGGTGCCGTTCAGCAGCCATTGCTCCGACTGCCAGTCGACGTTCCAGGCGACGCTGAGCTTGTCGTTCACCAGCCACGTCACCTTCGAGGAGAACCGCACCCGCGGCAGGCCGACGACGGTTTCGTTGTCGGTGTGCTCGTTGGGGTTGCTGATATTGGTGAAGTCGTGCTGCTCGAACAGGTAGTTGCCGGCCAGACGGTAGTCCAGGCGACCCCAGTCCAAACCCGTCAAGGTGGCGACGTCGGTGTGGTACAGGAACTGGTAGTCGATGCCGCGAGCCGCCGTGCGGGCATAGTTCACCGACCCCTGGATGAAGTCGTTGATGCCATAGGCCGGCGTGGTGCCCGAGGGCGTGGCGCCGATGCGCGAGACGGTGGCGCAGATCGCGGTGTTCAGCGTATCGCCGCTGACGCACTGGTTGGCGGCGACCTGGGCGGTGACCGAGGCGATCACGTCCTTGATGTCGATGTCATAGTAGTCGAACACGAAGGTCGCGTTGGGCCAGAAGCGCGGCGTCAACACTACCGAACCGGTGACGCTGAACGACTTTTCCGGCTTCAGGAACGGGTTGCCCGCGTTCTTGCCCTGGATGCCGCTGGCATAGGTGATGGCGGTGCCGACCGGGATGCCGATCGCCACGCAGTTGGCCGTGCGATTGGCCTTGATCTTGGCGTCGGTCAGGTTGGCGATCACCTGGCGGTCGCACGGATCGACGAAGTTGTTGGCGAAGGTCTGGGTCGGCGGACGATAGTTCTCGCCCAGGTTCGGGACGCGGACGGCCTTGCCCGCGGTGGCGCGGAACAGGATGTCCTGGATCGGCCGCCATGAGGCGTTGAAGCTGTAGGTGTCGACCTTGCCGACGGTGGTGTATTCCGACCGACGGAACGCCGCGCCGATTTCCGCCGACTTGGCCAGGAACACGTCCTTGAGCAGCGGCAGGCGGAATTCACCGAACGCTTCCTTGGTCTCGTAGGACACCTTGGGGAAGTCGGGACCGGTGTTCAGGAACAGCAGGCGGCCCAGGGTCGAGGAGTCGCGCCCGATCGATTGGGTGGCTTCCTTGCGCCATTCGGCGCCCAGGGCGACGCCGATGCGGCCGGCGCCCCAGAAGTCCCAGAGCTCGCCGGAGACGTAGCCCAGGGCGTCCTGCTGCTGGTTCTTGTCCTGGACGTTGATCTCGGCCCCGAAGTACTTCGAGGCGGCTTCCGAATAGCCGTTGGGGCCGAAGATGCGCGACGGGGCGCAGGCGTCGGTGACGGCGCCTTGGCGTGAATAGGTCACGCCGCCGACCACGGCGTCCGGAACCGCGCGGCCTTGGGCCTTGAGCAGCTTGACGCGGCAGACGACTTCGCCGGCCTTGCCGTTGACGATGCCGGCGGTGTCGATCACCGCGTCGGCCGAGGCCTGGAAGCGGACGACGTCCACCCCGCGCTCGAAGTTCTTGTTCTTGAGTTCGCCGTAGGTGTAGCTCAGCTCGTAGGACAGGTTCTTCAGGAAGAAGGCCTCGTCGCGATTGCCGCGGGCGCCGACCACGAAGCGCTTGAGCTCCTTTTCATTGTACTGGGTGCGGGCCGGGCCGAACAGGCTGTGGCGGGCGCGTTGGTCGAGCACCGGCGCGCCTTGGACGACGGCGCCGGTCGTGGGGTTGAGCGTGTAGGGCGTGCGGGTGTTGGCCAGGACGGCGTTGACGACCGAGGTCGGCAGATAGGCGTTGTCCAGGCCGATATTGAAAGAGCTGGTGGCGAACAGGCCCGGATTGACCCCGACCGCCAGCGGCGAGATGCCGATGTCGAAGAAGGTCTGTTGACCTTCGTCATAGGTGTTTTCCTTGACGTACTTGGCTTCGCCAAACAGCTGGACGTCTTCGGTCAGGTCGAAGTTCAGGCCGCCCTGGAAGCGATAGTTCTTCGAGCGGGGCAGCCGGCTGCCCTGGCTGAACTCGGTGTTGGGGTTGAGGCCGTCGCCGCCGACATTGGTCACGCGGGTGAAGCCGTTCTCGTCGCGGAAGGTGCCGAAGCTCGGCGCGCGGGCCGCGCCGTTGGCGTCGTAGATGAAGGCGTTGAACGGCTCGGGCGAGAAGCAGTTGGCGCTGAAGGCGGCGTTGGCCGCGGCGGCCGGGCAGGCCGTCAGCGGGATGTCCGGATCCGTGCCCGACGGCGGGCCGGCGCTGGGGCGGGTGCTGCTGGACAGCACGGTGATGCCGCCGGCCGGGCCGATCGACAGGCTGCGGGCGTCGTGGATCAGGATGTTGTCGAACTGGCCGTCGGGCTGGTTGTTGGCGATGTCGGTGTCGTTGTTCAGCAACACCCACGCCTTCTTGCGCCAGTCGACTTCGCGATCGAGCACCTCGTCGGTCTCGTCATATTCGCCGGTGCCGTAGACGTTCAGGCGGCCGCCCATGAAGTTGTGACCGGCCAGGACCGAGAACCGGCGATTGAGGTCGCCGCCCAGCTTGCTGGTCTGATTGATCTGCGCGAGCGTGGCGTCGACTTCCAGGCCTTCGAAGTCGCGGCGCAGGGTGAAGTTGACCACGCCCGACACGGCGTCGGCGCCGTACTGGGCCGAATTGGCGCCGGTGATCACTTCGATGTTCTGGATCAGCAGCCGCGGGATGGTGTCGACGTCGACCGCCAGCGAACCGCTGGAGGAGCCGACATGGCGACGGCCGTCGACCAGCACTAGGGTCCGGGCCGAGCCCAGGTCGCGCAGGTTCAGCAGCGACAGGCCGCCGTCGTTGAGGTTCGAGCCGGTGGTGTCTTCCGGAACCGTCGAGCCGGACAGGGCCGGGATGTCGGCCAGCACGTCGATGACGCTGGCTTGACCGGTCGAGACCACTTCGTCGCGCGACACTTGGATCAGCGGCGTCGGCGAGGTGGTCGGATCGCGGCGGATCCGCGAGCCGGTGACGATGATTTCCTCGACCGCCGTATCGCTCGTCGCGGTCGCGGTTTGAGCGAAGGTGAAGGTGGGGGCCGCGAACGCCAGACCGCCCAACATCGTCGTCGCCAGAAGAGCCCTGCTCTTAAACGCCATGTGCAATTTCCCCAATAAAGAACCCCCGCGCATACGGTGCGCGGGGGACGAGACTTGAAGTCCTCGGGGA
>JAQGIN010000186.1 GCA_028291125.1 Caulobacter sp. | reverse complement strand
TCTCGATCGACTTGGCGATGTTCTGCAGCATCACCGTCTTGCCGACCCGCGGCGGGGCGACGATCAGGCAGCGCTGGCCCTTGCCGAGCGGGGCGACGATGTCGATGACCCGGCCCGAGCGATCCTTGATGGTCGGATCGGGCAGTTCCATGTTCAGCCGCTCGTCCGGATACAGCGGCGTCAGATTGTCGAAGTGGATCTTGTGCTTGACGTTGTCGGGGCTCTCGAAATTGATCAGGCCGACGCCGGTCAGGGCGAAATAGCGCTCACCCTCGCGCGGGGCGCGGATGGCGCCGTCGACGGTGTCGCCGGTGCGCAGGCCGAACTTGCGGATCTGCGACGGCGACACATAGATGTCGTCCGGGCCCGGAAGATAGTTGGCTTCCGGCGAGCGCAGGAAGCCAAAACCGTCCTGCAGCACTTCCATGGTCCCCGACCCCGAGATCTCCACGCCTTCCTCAGCGAGGGTCTTGAGGATCGCGAACATCATGTCCTGCTTGCGCATGGAATTGGCGTTCTCGACCTCGAAGGTCTCGGCGAAGGCCAGCAGGTCGGCCGGGGATTTCTCCTTCAGCTCCTGCAGCGACATCTTGGTCAGGCCCATCGAGGCGATGGTGACGCCGACCTCGGAGGGGTCGTTGTCGTCGCCGCCGTCGTCGCCGCCCGCGTCGGACGCGGAGTCGGCGCCGGCCTCGGCGGTGGTGTCGATCACGGGTTCCAGATCGACGGTGGCTTCGGTTTCGTTATCTTCGGACATCACACGGACTCGCGGCGGTCGGGCCGCGACGGCGCGGGCCCGATCTGAGGTTTCTGGTCTTAAGTCGGCGAACGGCGCCGACGGGGTGCGCCATATGGCGCGGAGCGATCTGGGGAACGGACCCTGGGGCGGCTCAGGACGAGCGCCAGTCCGTGAAAGGCGGGAACGCGGGGGTGACCCCACGCCTGCGCGATGGGAACCACATGCCGGCCCCCGGGTCAAGCGCGGCGCAAGATCGCCTTAACCCTGGTCAGTGGTTGAGGAACTTGGTGGTCACCGACAGCACGATGACGATCGCCGCCAGGAACGGCAGCTCGTTGGTGCCGCGCCAGAACTTTTCGCCGCGGGTGTTGCGGTCCTCGGCGAACTGGTGCTGGGCCTTAGATAGGAAACCGTGCCAGCCGAACAAGAACACCAGGGTCGCCAGCTTGGTTAGCATCCAGGGCTGCAGCAGGAAATCCCAGCCGCGGATCTTGCAGTCGGCCAGGATCAGGCCGATCCCGAACACCAGGGTCAGGGCGGCGGCCGGATTGAGGATGATCTTGAAGGTCCGGTCCTCGGCCTTCTTGAACAGGGCGTCCATCTCCGAGCCGCGCTCGGCCTTCAGGTGATAGATGAACAGGCGCGGCAGGATCAGCAGGCCGGCGATCCAGGCCATCACCGCGATGATGTGCAGGCCCCGCACCAGGTTGAAATGGGCCACCAGGAAATCGATCACGCCGCCAGCTCCCGATTTTGCGGACACTGGGTCCATTCCGCGCCGCAGCGCCAACCACAGGCCGAGGCTGTTGGCTGGTCGGCGTCCAAGGCTCGCGTCACCGCCTGGCCCAGGCCGGCGATGAAGCCCGGGGTCACGCCCAGGGCCGGAACCCGGACATAGGCCGGGCAGCCGACGGTCTTGGCCAGGTCGCCATATTCATGATCGAGCTCGACCAGGGTCTCGACATGTTCGGAGACGAAGGCGATCGGCGTGACCACCAGGGCCAGACCCTGCGCCCCCGCCGCGCGGATCTCGTCGTCGGTGGACGGGCCGATCCATGTCAGCCGGCCGACCCGGCTCTGATAGCTGACCCGCCAGTCCCAGCCCTCGCCCAGCCGCGCCGCCACCGCCGCGGCCGTGGCCTCGATCTGGGCCTGATAGGGATCGCCGCCGGCGATGACCTTCTCCGGCAGGCCGTGGGCCGAGAATAGCAGCCGGACCGGACCGGGTCTGCCGGCGGCGTCATAGGCGGCGCGGATCAGGGCCGCGTGGGAGTCGATCAGGCCCTCGTCCCGAGGATAGCAACAGACCGTCGTCGTCCGTCCCGAGCCGCGATAGCTCTTTTCCCAGGCCTCCAGCGACGAGCCGGTGGTGGTCGACGAATACTGCGGATAGAGCGGCAGCAACACGACCTCGTCCGGCGCGAAGGCGGCGACGGCCTGGGCCGTCTGCTCGGTCAGCGGCGTCCAATAGCGCATGGCGATGAAGCAACGGGTCTCGACCCCCGGCAGTCGCGCCGCCAGGTCCGCCTCCAGGGCCCGCGCCTGGGTCTCGGTTTCCGGCAGCAGCGGCGAGCCGCCGCCCATGATCGCGTAGTTGGCCCGCGCCAGCTTGGCGCGGGTGGTCGCGATCAAGGCGGCCAGCGGATAGCGGGCCACGGCCGGCAGGTCGATGATCGCCCGGTCGCGGAACAGGTTGAACAGGAACGGCGCCACCGCCTTGGGCCCGTCCGGCCCGCCCAGATTGAACAGGACGACGGCGACGCGGCGCGGGCTCACGCGCCGGTCACCCGCTTCAGCACCGCCTCGACATGGGCGATCGGGGTGTCGGGCAGGATGCCGTGGCCGAGATTGAAGATGTAGGGTCCGGCCGACCACTGTTCGAGCAGTTCGTCGACCCGGGCCAGCAGGGCGTCGCCGCCGGCCCGCAGCAGCAGCGGATCAAGCGCGCCCTGGATGGCCTTGCTGGCCTGGATGGTCTGGCCGAGGGCGGCGGGCGCGCCGGTGTCCAGCGCCACCCCCTGCACCGGCACCACGGCGGCGTAGGTCTCGACCAAGCCGCCGGCCCCGCGCGGGAAGCCGATCACCGGCGTGGTCACGCCCCGCTCGCGCAGGCCGCGGACGATGGCGGCGTGCGGCTTGATCACCAGGCGTTCGAACAGCGGCTCGGACAGGCCCTCGGCCCAGCTCTCGAACAGCTTCAGCACCTGGGCCCCGGCGCGCGCCTGCATGGCCAGATAGTCGACGGTCGCCGTCACCAACACGGCGATCAGCCGGTCCAGGGCGTCGGCATGTTCATAGGCGTAGGTCCGGGCGCCGCTGCGGTCGCTGGAGCCCTTCTCGATCATATAGGTGGCGACCGTCCAGGGCGCGCCGGCGAAGCCGATCAGGGCCCGTCCGGGCTCCAGGGCGGCGCGCACGCGGGTCAGGGTCTCGCCCACCGCCGACAGCGCCTGTCCCGCCTGGCCGGCGAGATCCGCCATCGACTCGATCGACGGCAGGTCGCCGAGCTTGGGCCCCTCCCCGGTCTCGAACCACACCTTCTGGCCCAGGGCCTTGGGGATCAGCAGAATGTCGGCGAAGACGATGGCCGCGTCATAGGGGAAGCGCCGCATCGGCTGCAGGGTGGCCTCGGCGGCCTTTTCCGGATTCAGGCAGAAGCTGATGAAGTCCGGGGCCGTGGCCCGCAGCTCGCGGTATTCCGGCAGATAGCGGCCCGCCTGGCGCATGAACCAGACCGGCGGCCGGTCGGCGCGGGTCCCGGACAGGACGGAAAGCAGCTTGGGCGTCTCGAGCGTCGTCATGAGGACCTTTAATCGCCTCGCGTCTCCGCGCTCAAGCCCGAAGGCCCGTCTTCAATATCTTAATAAGAATTTAAAATGAGAGATGATGGAGGTTGGGCAGGTGAGAGTCGGGGATAACCTCGGCCTCGGGCCTGGGGTTCACCGGCCGTCCCGGAAACTTCCCACGGTCCTCCACATGGGAAGATCGGCCTGTGAACTTCGGGGATGGATGGCCAGCGCCCCGAATTCGTTAATGAAGCCTTAACCCGGCGGGCGTGACAAAGCGCGGGTAGGACTCGTCATCCCGAACCGGGGAAAAGTAGTTCCACCGGTAGGGCTGACCGGGCGCTTGCGGGGGATGACGGGCCGGCTATGTGGCGATTCATCACAGCGACGACTTGGCAAGGCCGCCCCGGCGGGGTTTTCTGCCCGCCCGTCCCCAGAGGCCCTCCCAGTGGTTAAGCAGTCGTTAACGGATGATCCACAGGAGCCGGGGTCCGGGGTGTCCGAAAGCGAGCGCGCCGCCTCGCGGTTCGCCACCTATTTCCACATCCACCTGGTGTCGGACTCCACCGGCGAGACCCTGAACGCCATGGCCCGGGCGGTCTGCGCCCGGTTCACCGACATCCTGCCGATCGAGCACATCTACGCCCTGGTCCGCTCGACCCGGCAGTTGGACCGGGCCCTGGAGGAGATCGCCGGCGCGCCGGGCGTGGTGATGCACACCATCATCGACCCGGCCCTGCGCACGGCGCTGGAGGAAGGCTGCCGGCGGCTGGAAATGCCGTGCATCGCCGCCCTCGACCCGGTGGTCAGCGCCATGTCGCGCTATCTGGGGGCGCGGATCTCGACCCGGGTCGGGGCCCAGCACGCGCTGAACAACGACTATTTCGACCGCATCGACGCCCTCGACTACGCCATCGCCCACGACGACGGGGCCGGCGGCCAGGACCTGTCGGTGGCCGACGTCATCCTGGTCGGGGTGTCGCGCACCTCCAAGACCCCGACCTGCATCTATCTGGCCCATCGCGGCGTGCGCGCCGCCAATGTGCCGCTGGTGCCGGGCTCGCCGCCGCCCCAGCAGCTGTTCGAGCTGAAGAACACCCTGATCGTCGGCCTGACCACCTCGCCCGACCGGCTGATCCAGATCCGCCGCAACCGCCTGCTGTCGCTGAAGGAGAACCGCGAGAGCGACTATATCGACCTCGACGCCGTGCGGGCCGAGACCGTCGCCGCCCGGCGGCTGTTCGAACGCATGGGCTGGCCGACCATCGACATCACCCGCCGCTCGGTCGAGGAGACCGCCGCCGCCATCATCAACCTGTTGTCGGGCGGCCGCGGCCAGGTCGAGGTGATCGGATGAGCCGCACGCCGGTCGTTCTCGCCTCCAAGAGCGCCACCCGCGTCGCCCTGCTGACCGGGGCGGGCGTGAGCTTCGAGGCGGTCGGCTCCGGGGTCGACGAGGACGCCGCCAAGGCCAGCCTGCTCGCCGAACAGGCCAGCCCGCGCGAGATCGCCGACGCCCTGGCCGAGATGAAGGCCGTCAAGGTGTCGCAACGGCGGCCCGGCCTGGTGATCGGCTCGGACCAGACCCTGGATCTGGCCGGGACCCTGTTCGACAAGGCCGAGACCCCGGAGGCGGCCCGAGTCCAGCTGCTTCAGCTGCGCGGCCAGGTCCACAAGCTGCATTCGGCCGTGGTGGTGGCCCGCGACGGCCAGCCGATCTGGCGCACGGTCGAGACCGCCAAGCTGTCGATGCGATCGTTCACCGACGCCTGGCTGGACGGCTATCTGGCCCGCCAGGGCGAGGCCGTCCTCGGCTCGGTCGGCTGCTATCACCTGGAAGGCGAGGGTATTCAGCTGTTCGACCGCATCGACGGCGACTATTTCACCATCCTGGGTCTGCCGCTGTTGGCCCTGCTTGACTTCCTACGCCTGCACGGAGCCCTCGAGGCATGAGTTCGACCCTTTCCGGCGCGGCTGTCGTGGCCGGGGTTTGCGGCCAGCCGATCGGCCATTCGATGAGCCCGCTGATCCACAACG
>JAQGIN010000149.1 GCA_028291125.1 Caulobacter sp. | reverse complement strand
AGAACGTCACCATCACCAACTGCGTGTTCGACCACTGCTATGGCATCGCGCTGGAAACCATGGACGGCGCGCTCACCGAAGACATCACCATCAGCAACATCACCATGCGCGGCCTGGGCTTTCCGCCGCTGTTCCTGCGCCTGGGCAGCCGCATGCGCGGTCCGGCCGGGGCCGCGGTCGGCAAGCTGCGGCGCATCCTGATCCAGAACATCGTCAGCCACGGCGCCACCCCGCAGCCCTCGATCATCGCCGGGGTGGCCGGTCATCCGGTCGAGGACGTCAAGATCAGCGACGTCTATTTCCACCAGCAAGGCGGCGGTTCGGCGGCCTTGGCCAAGCGCCAGCCGCCCGAGGCCGACAAGGCCTATCCGGATCCGGACATGTTTGGCGACCTGCCGGCCACCGGCTTCTTCATCCGCCACGCCCGCAATATCGAGATGAGCAATGTCGAGATCGTCACCGAGGCGTCCGACGCCCGGCCGGCCTTCTGGCTGCAGGACGTCGCCGAGGCCGACTTCTTCCGGCTTCGCCTGCCCAAGGGACCGAGCTTCGCGCTCGACCAGGTGACCGGGTTTCGCAGTTTCGGCAGCCGTTGGCTCGAGGACAAGCGCTTCGACGATACGGTCACCCGCGGTTTCTAGCCGGTCGCGCCCGCGGGGCGCCCGGGTCCTGACATGCCGGAGAAGGCGCTGTGTCTTTGTCCGGCAGGCGCGGACGCCCGACCGCCATTTGGTTCGAACCCAGGGAAGACGATGAACAAACCCGACGCGTTCCGAGGCGCCCGCCACCGACGGAAGGGATGGCTGGTCCCGGCCGTGGTCCTGGCCCTGTCGTCGGCGCTGGCGGCCCCCGCCCTGACCGCCGACCCGACCGCGGCCGCCGTCTATCGCAACCCGATTCTGTTCGCCGACTATTCCGACCCCGACGTCATCCGGGTGGGCGACAGCTACTATCTGGTGGCCTCCAGCTTCCACTTCTCGCCCGGCCTGCCGGTGCTCAAGTCCCGCGACCTCGTCCATTGGACGATCGTCGGCCACGTGCTGCCCAAGCTGACCTTCGCGCCCGAATACGACCTGCCCGGCCCCGTCCCCACCAACGACACCGGCGCGCGGATGCCGCGCGAGCTTCGCGCGGTCGGCCAGCGCTACGCCGGCGGGGTCTGGGCACCGTCGATCCGCCATCACAACGGGCTATTTTACGTTTATTTTCCGACCCCTAACGAGGGGATCTTCATGTCCACGGCCAAGTCCGCCGAAGGGCCGTGGAGCCCGCCGGTGCGGGTGATCGCCCAGGCCGGTCTGGAAGACCCCTGCCCGTTCTGGGACGACGACGGCCAGGCCTATCTGATCCACGGCAAGGTCGGCGCCGGCCCGCTCGTGCTGCACAGGATGTCGGCCGACGGCAAGACCGTGCTCGACGCCGGGACCGTCATCGTCGAGGACGCCAAGACCCTGCCGGTGCTCGAAGGCCCCAAGCTCTACAAGCGCAACGGCTGGTACTACATCTTCGCGCCGATCGGCGGGGTCGAGACCGGTCCGCAGGCGGTGCTGCGGTCGCGCGATATCTGGGGGCCTTACGACCATCGGGTCGTGCTGGAGCCGGGCGCGACCAAATTCCAGGGCCCGCACCAGGGCGGCTGGGTCGAGACGCCGTCGGGCCAGGGCTGGTTCATTCATTTCAACAGCGCCGGCGCCTATGGCCGCATCGTCCACCTGCAACCGGTGGCCTGGAAGGACGACTGGCCGATGATCGGCGACCCGATCCCCGGCGGGGTCTCGGGCCAGCCGGTGTCCGAACACGCCATGCCCGAGGTCGGCGGCCGGTTTCCGGCGATCGCGCCCCAGACCTCGGACGACTTCTCCGCCCGGCGGCTGGGCGTGCAATGGGAGTGGAACCACAATCCCGACGACAAACGCTGGAGCCTGAAGGCCCGCCCGGGGTTCCTGCGCCTCACCTCCGGCCCGGCCCGCGATCTGGTCGCCGCCCGCAACACCCTGACCCAGGTCCAGCAGAGCCAGGCCTCGCAGGTCACCACCCGCCTCGACGTCAGCCGCATGGTCGACGGCCAGCGCGCCGGCCTGACGATGTTCAACCAGCCGCCCAGCTGGATCGGCGTGGTCAAACGGGCCGGCGTCCGGCGGATCGTCTTCGCCTCGGCCGGGGTGGAGACGCTGGGGCCGGCCGTCTCGTCCGATACGCTGGAGCTGCGGGTTCTGGTCTCCGACCAGACGGCGCGCTACGCCTTCAGCCTGGACGGCGGCGCCACCTTCACCCGTCTGGGCGAGCCGGCGGCGCTGAAATTCAGTTGGTGGAAGGGCGCGCGGCCCGGCCTCTTCACCTACCACGATCCCGCCCAGGCCAAGGCGGGCGTCGTCGACTTCGATTGGGTCAAGGTGAAGCCGGAGAGCCAAGGATGAGCGTACGCGGGCTCTTGCGGGGACTGCTGGCCGCGCTGGCGATGGTCGCTCTGGCGCCGGCCCTGGCCCTGGCCCAGCCGATCGACCGTCACGCCCTGGTGACGCGGCACAACGTCTCGCTGTCCCACGTCGATCCCCACGCCCCGCTGATGGTCGGCAACGGCCAGCTGGGCTTCACCGCCGACATCACCGGCCTGCAGACCTTTCCCGAGCAGTATTCCGACCTGGCGCCGCTGCTGACCATGGCTCAGTGGGCTTGGCACAGCTTCCCCAATCCCAACGGCTATACCGAGGCCATGGGCCAACGATCCGTGGCGGTGCCCGGTCGCGGCCAGCAGGCCTTCGACTGGATGGGGCCCAAGGCCAGCGCCGCCGACGCCTGGCTGCGCGAGAACCCGCACCGCTTCTCGCTGGGCCGTATCGGCCTGGCCCTGCGCGACCGCGACGGCCGCCCGGCCCGGTTCGCCGACCTCGCGGAAACCCATCAGACCCTGGACCTGTGGAGCGGCGCCCTCTCCAGCCGGTTCATCTATGACGGCCAGCCGGTTACGGTGGAGACCCGTGTCCTGCCGGGCCGGGACGTCGTCCTGGTCGAGATCCGCTCGCCGCTGGTGGCGTCGGGCCGGCTGGGGGTCAGCATCCGCTATCCGGGCGTGGCGGCCAATCTCAATCCCGACCCGTCGGACTGGAACCATCCGGAGCGCCACGTCACCACGGTGCTGAGCCGCGCGCCCGGCCGACTGTCGCTGCAGCGCCGCCTGGACTCGACCACCTACTATTCGACGGTGACGGCCCCCGGCGCGACCATCGCCGCCGCCGGGCCCCACGCCTTCGAGGTCAAGGCCACGGCCGGCGATCGCCTGGTGGTGATGGTCGCCTATCAGCGAACGCGCCAAGTCGGGCCGGTCCTGGACGCCGCCGCGGCCCGCGAGGCGGTCACCGCCCACTGGCGCGACTACTGGTCGAAGGGCGGCGTCGTCGATTTCTCCGGCAGCACCGATCCGCGCGCCGCCGAACTCGAACGGCGGGTGGTGCTGTCGCAGTACCTGTCGGCGCTGAACGGGGCCGGCGAGGTCCCGCCGCAGGAGGAGGGCCTGTTCTCCAACAGCTGGAACGGCAAGTTCCATCTCGAGATGCATCCCTGGCACGCGGCGCATTTCGCCGCCTGGGGACGGCCCGAGCAGCTGGAGCGCAGCCTCGCCTGGTACGTGACGCAACTGCCGCGCGCCAAGGTCGTGGCCGCCGCCCACAAGGTGTCCGGCGCCTGGTGGCCGAAGATGAGCGGTCCGGAAGGGCGCAACAGTCCCAGTCCGATCGGGGCGTTCATCATGTGGCAGCAGCCGCACCCGATCTATCTGGCCGAACTGGACTATCGCGCCCATCCCGACGCGGCGACGCTGGCCCGCTACGGTGAGGTGGTCGACCAGACCGCCAAGCTGCTGGCGACCTGGCCGCTGTGGGACAAGGCAAAGGGCCGCTACGTGCTGGGCCCACCGATCATTCCGGTGCAGGAAAACCACGATCCCCTGACCACCCTCAACCCCGCCTTCGAGCTGGAATATTTCCGCTGGGGTCTGCGGACGGCCCAGGCCTGGCGCGAGCGTCGCGGCCTGGCCCGCGACGCCCGGTGGGATGAGGTGATCGCCAAATTGTCGACCGTGGCCAAGCGCGACGGCCTCTATCTTCCCGTCGAAAGCGCCCCGGACTTCTGGGACCAGGCGCGGTCGGCGGCCTGCAAGGGCCATGCGACCGAGGGCTGCAAGAACGTCGACCACCCCTCGTTCCTGATGGCCTACGGCCTGATCGGCGGCGACCGCATCGATCCAGAGGCCATGCGCCGGACCCTGCGCGCCACCGAGGACAATTGGGACCTGCGCCAGACCTGGGGCTGGGACTTCCCGATGGTGGCCATGACCGCCGCCCGGCTGGGCGAGCCTGAGGACGCTGTCGCCTGGCTGTTCCAGGACCTGAAGAACAACCAGTGGGGCGTCAGCGGCATGACCCCTCGGGTGCACCTCGACGCCCATTTCGACACCTATATCGCGGCGGGGCCGGCGACGGGGCGGGCCGTGGCCGCCGCCTCGGCCGACGGGCCGGGCTACCGGCGGGCGGCCGAGACCTATTTCCCGTCCAACGGCTCGCTGCTGCTGGCGGTCGGGATGATGGCGGCCGGCTGGGACGGCTCCAAGGGCCCGGCCCCGGGCTTTCCCAAACAGGGCTGGACGGTGCGTTCGGAGGGCGTCCGCCCCCTGCCCTGACGCCGGGGCTCCGGCGCGGCGGCGGCCGCGATTTCCGCCCTTGAGTTCTGGCGCGCGACGGCGGCGAAATGGGCTGCCGCCCGCGTCTGATCTGACGCCCCAGCCCAGCCCCATGGAGGGACCCCATGCCCAAGCCCCTGCTCCAAGCCACGCTCGCCGCCCTCGCCCTTTTCACCGCGACGGCCGCCGTGGCCCAATCCGCGCCCGCCGCCACGGCGACCACCGCCAAGGGCGAGGCCCTGGTCGACGCCAAGGGCATGACCCTCTACGTCTTCGACAAGGATCCCGCCGGCAAGTCGGTCTGCAACGGCGGCTGCGCCACCAACTGGCCGCCGCTGGCCGCCACCGGCGAGATGAAGGCCTCGGGCGCCTGGAGCGTGGTCACCCGCGACGATGGCGCGATGCAGTGGGCCTATAACGGCAAGCCGCTCTACACCTGGATCAAGGACGCCAAGCCCGGCGACATCACCGGCGACGGCGTGGGCGGCGTCTGGCACGTCGCCAAGCCCTAGCCGCGACCCGGCGATTTCTGGCATCTTCCTCTGATTGAAAATGAGGGATTTCCCCTTACAGGGTTTAGTGGTCTGATAAGTTCGACTTATTGGTCAGTCCACTGCCCTGGGTCAGAAACGGTGACGTGAAGTCGCCGACGAGGAGGATGTGATGGAAGATCTGGCGAACCGCCGCGCGTTTCTGATGGCGGCGGGGACCGTCGGCCTCGCCTCGGGCCTGGCCGGCGCCGCCCAGGCCCAGACCGCCGCCACCGAGGTCGCCGCCCCCGGCCTGGATCCCAACGCCAAGCCCAAGCACGCGATCAAGTTCGCGGTGATCGGGCTGGACCACTATCACATCATGAGCATGACGGCGGCGGTGCAGCGTGGCGGCGGCCAGTTGGTCAGCTTCCTCGCCACCGATCCCAAGCAGATCGCCGACTTCCGCAAAGCCTTCGGCGACGTGCCTCTGGCCCGCAGCGAGGACGAGATCCTGCAGGACAAGTCGATCCAGCTGGTCGTCGCCGCCCCGATCCCCGACCTACGCACGCCGTTGGGCCTGAGGGTGATGGCCGCGGGCAAGGACTATCTGGCCGACAAGCCGGGCATCATCACCCTGGAGCAACTGGCCCAGGTGCGCCAGGCCGTGAAGGCCACCGGCCGCAAATACGCCATCCTCTATTCCGAGCGGCTGGAGGTGCGGGCGGCGGTCAAGGCCGGCGAGCTGGTCCAGGCCGGCGCGATCGGCAAGGTGGTGCAGACCATCAACATCGCCCCGCACCGCATCGGCGAGGGCCGGGCCCCGTGGTTCTGGGACAAGGCCCGCTACGGCGGCATCCTCACCGATATCGGTTCGCACCAGGCCGACCAGTTCCTGTTCTACACCGGCAGCAAAAAGGCCCATGTGGTCGCCTCCCAGACCGGCAACATCGCCAATCTGGACCATCCGAAGTTCGAGGACTTCGGCGACATGACCCTGAGCGGCGACGGCGGCACGGGCTATGTGCGGGTCGACTGGTTCACCCCCGACGGCCTGGGAGTCTGGGGCGACGGCCGGCTCTTCATCCTCGGGACCGAGGGCTATATCGAGCTGCGCAAATATATCGACCCGCTGGGCCGGCCCGGCGGCGACCATCTGCTGATCGTCGACAAGAAGCAGGCCCGCCACATCGACTGCAGCCAGGTCACCCTGCCGTTCGGCCCGCAGTTCGTCACCGACATCGTCGAGCGCACCTCGGTCGCCCAGGACCAGACCCAGGCCCTGCTCGCCGCCGAACTGGTGCTGACCGCCCAGAAGAACGCCACCCGCCCGATCACGACCTAAGCCGGAGACGATCATGACCGCCAGGCTCCCCCTCTCCCGCCCCCTCTCCCGGCGGCATGTCCTGCGGGGCGGCGCCGCGGCGGCGATCGGCTTTCCGGCCATCGTGCCGTCGACGGTGTTTGGCCAGAACGCGCCCAGCAACCGCATCAATGTCGGGGTGATCGGCGTCGGCCGCATCGCCCGCATCCACGACATGGCCGAGACCTTCAAGTACGACCAGGCCCAGATCCTGGCGGTCTGCGACCTCGACTCCAAGCGGGTCGAGGCCGGCAAGATCCTGGTCAACGACACCTATAGCAAGAAGTTCGGCCGCCCCTGGGACGGAGCCGTCGGCTATGGCGACTATCGCGAACTGCTGGCCTCCAAGGACATCGACGCGGTGATCATCGCCACGCCCGACCACCAGCACGCCATCCCCGCCGTCCACGCGGTGCGGGCCGGCAAGGACGTCTATCTGCAGAAACCCGCCTCGCTGACCATCGCCGAGGGCCGCTATCTGAGCGGCGCGGTGCGGGCCACCGACCGCATCCTGCAGATCGGCTCGCAGCAGCGGTCCCTCAAACCCTGGCCGCAGTTCCACCGGGCCTGCGAACTGGTCCGCAACGGCCGCATCGGCGACCTGAAACACGTCGAGATCGGCCTGCCGGGCGATCCGTCCGGGCCCGAGGCGCCGCGCATGCCCGTGCCGCCGAACCTCAACTACGACGCCTGGCTGGGCTCGACGCCGGACGTCTACTACACCGAGATGCGGGTGCACCCGCAGGGCTCCTTCGACCGCCCCGGCTGGCTGCGCTGCGAGCAGTTCGGGGCTGGCATGATCACCGGCTGGGGCGCGCACCATGTCGACACCGCCCATTGGGGCATGGACATGGAGCGCACCGGCCCGGTCGAGATCTGGAGCGAGATCGCGCAGTTCCCGACCAGCGGCCTGTGGAACGTGCACGGCACGTTCCTGACCCACGCCCGCTACGTCAACGGCGTGACCATGGACATCTCCGGCGACTTCCCCAACGGCGTGAAGTTCATCGGGACCAAGGGCTGGATCTTCGTCACCCGCGACAGCGGCGTCACCAGCAGCGACCCCGGCGCCGGCCCGCCGACCACGGGCCTGAGCGCCAGCGACCCGAAGATCCTGACCAGCGTCATCGGCCCGAACGAGATCCACCTGCGCCGCAGCGAGGAGCAGCACGGCGACTGGCTGGACTCGATCCGCAGCCGCAAGCCGCCGTCGGCGCCGGTGGAGATCGGCCACCGCGCCTGCTCCACCTGCCTGCTGCACCACATCGCCATGCACACCAAGCGGCGGCTGCATTGGGACCCGAAGATCGAGCGCTTCATCGGCGACGACGAGGCCAACGCCATGCTCGGCCGCCCGCAGCGCAAGCCCTACAGCTTCTAGTCAGGATCGCCCGATGATCACCAAACGAGACCTCGCGGTCGCCATGCTCGCGGCCGGCGTCAGCCTCGGCGCGGTCGCCTTCGCCCAGGCCCCCAAGCCGGCCCTGATCGGCCCGTCGGTGTTCCGCTGGGAGGACATGGCCCCGCACAAGACCGACGTCGGAACCTACGCCCAGGTGTTGCGCGGCCCGACCGCCACCCTCGACGAGCTGGAGCTGCACGTCACCACCCTGGAGGCCGGCAAGAGCTCGCACCCGCCGCACCAGCATCCCAACGAGGAACTGGTGATCATCCGCGAGGGCGTGGTCGAGGTGCTGTCGGGCGGCGAGTGGAAGCGGGTCGGGCCCGGCGGGGTGATCTTCAACGCCTCCAACAGCCCGCACGCTCTGCGCAATGTCGGAACCGGGCCGGCGGTCTATCACGTGATCAACTGGAAATCGGCCCAGCCGACGGGCTAGGCTCGACCCGAGCGTCGGCCGGAAATCATCGTCTTTTCGGGCAGTTCGGAGAGGCGTCTGTCGCCCTGCGCCTCGGCCTGAGCGGCGACCTCGCCGATGACGATCAGGACCGGGCCGCCGCCGGTCTGGCTCAGCCGTTCGGCCAGGGTCACCAGGGTGCCGCGATAGAGCCGCGCCTCCGGGCCGCCGGCCTGTTCGACCGCCAGGGCCGGCGTCGACGGCGAACGGCCGGCCGCGATCATCTTGGCGCTGAGGGCGGCCGCCACCTCGCCGCCCATATAGACCGCCATCGTCGCTTGCGGGTCGGCGGCGGCGCTCCAGTCGCCGGCCAGGGCCCCGGCCTCCAGCCGCGCGGTGGTGAACACCACCCGCCGGGCCTCGCCGCGATGGGTCAGAGGAAAGCCGAACTGGGCGGCGGCGGCGCAGGCGGCGGTGACGCCGGGCACCACCTCGACCGGCACGCCATGGGCCTTGAGGAAGGCCGCCTCCTCGCCGACCCGGCCGAAGATCGACGGGTCGCCGCCCTTCAGCCGCACCACCCGCAGGCCCTTGCGCGCCCAGCGCAGCATCAGGCGGTTGATCTCGTCTTGGTCCATGCTCGGCTTGCCGGCCCGCTTGCCGGTCTGGATGCGCACGCAGCCCGGCGGGGCCAGGGCGATGGCCTCCGGCGAGATCAGGGCGTCATAGAGCAGGGCCTGGGCGCTCTCGACGGCGCGGACGGCGCGCACCGTCATCAGGTCGACGGGACCGGGGCCGGCGCCGACCAGCAGGACGCGGCCGGACGAAGGATCATGCGGCATGGGCGGGCTCCTTGGCGGGGGCGGCGGCGAAAGCCGCGACCATCCGGGTGATCTCGGGGCGGCACGAGCCGCAATTGGTTCCAGCCCCGGTGGCGGCCCCGACCGCGTCGGCGCTGGCGGCTCCGGCG
>JAQGIN010000061.1 GCA_028291125.1 Caulobacter sp. | reverse complement strand
CTCCCCGCGCCCCAGCGGATCGGGCAGCGGATCGCCGGCCTTCACGAAGGTCAGGGACACCGAATTGATGCAGTAGCGCAGGCGGGTGGGGGCCGGGCCGTCGGGGAAGACGTGGCCCTGGTGGCTGTCGCAGCGGGCGCAGCGGGTCTCGATGCGGACCATGCCGTAGGCGGTGTCGCGCACCGCCTTGACGTGGCCCTCGTCGAACGGCGCGTAGAAGCTGGGCCAGCCGGTGCCGCTTTCGAACTTGGTCTCGTGGCGGAACAGCGGCAGGCCGCATTCGCGGCAGCAATAGACCCCCGGCGACTTCTCGCCGAGCAGGCCGCCGCAGAACGGGGCCTCGGTGCCGTGGTGCAGCAGCACCCGGGCCTCTTCCTCGGTGAGGTCGGCCTCCAGGCGGCGGCGCTCGGCCTCGTTGGGCGGGGTCAGGTCGAAACCGGTGGCGGAAAGGGTGGCGGCGTCTGTCATGACGTCCAATGTAGGAGGGCGGGCGTCGAACCGATAGAACCCATGCGCTCGTTTCGCCGGAGGATCCGCCATGACCGTCGCCGTTGCTTTTCTGCAACCGGGTTGGGCCGACTGGGAGGCGGGGCCGGTCCTGGCCCTGCTGCGCCGTTCGTTCGACGTCCAGGTCGAGATCGCCACCCCGGACGGCGAGCCCCAGACCTCGATCGGCGGGGTGATGGCCGCCGCCGACTACCGGTTCGACGACCCGGTCCTGGCCGACGCCGATGTGTTCCTGCTGATCGGCTCCGACGCCTGGGTGGCGTTCGACGACCTCGCCGTGCTGGGCCTGCTGCGCCAGGCCCACGCCGACGGCAAGATCGTCGCGGCGATCTGCGCCGGCACGGTGGCGGCGGCGCGGGCCCGGCTGTTCGAGGGCCGGACCCACACCTCCAACGGCCGCGACTGGCTGGCCCAGCAGGTCCCCGGCTATGGCGGGGCCGAGGGCTATGTCGAGACGCCGCGGGCGGTGACCGATGGCCGGCTGGTCAGCGCCCCGGGCAGCGCGCCGCAGACCTTCGCCATCGCGGTCGCCCGGCTGGTCGCGCCCCAGGCCGAGGCCGAGATCGCCGGCTACGAGACGATGGTCTCCGCCGAGTGGACGGCTATTTGAGCGCCGCCACCCCGGCCCGGGCGGTCTGGCCGTCCTGGGCCCCGGTGCCGCCCGAGGCGCCGACCGCGCCGACGATCTTGCCGTCGAGGATCAGCAACTCGCCGCCCTCGATGGCCAGGGCGCCGGTGAAGATGGCGTTCAGCGTGCCGCCCTTCACCGCCTCCTGGAAATAGGAGGTCGGGCGGCGGAAATTGGCCGAGGTCTCGGCCTTGCGGCGGGCGACCTCGACCGAGCCGTACTGCGAGCCGTCCATCTTCTCGCTGAGCACCATGGCCCCGTTGGGCTCGACGACGGTGATGACCATCGCCAGGCCGGTCTTGCGGGCCTCGGCCTCGGCGGCGGCGACCACGACCTTGGCCTCGGCCAGGGTGATCGAACGGCCATAGCTCAGGGCCGGGGCCGGCGCGGCGGCGGGGGCGGTCTGGGCGAGGGCCGGGGCGGCCAGGGCGGCGGCGCAGAGGCCGAGCAGGGCGAAACGCATCGTCTTCGGGATCATGGCGACCTCAGTCAGTTGGAGCGATGGGGAAAAGGGGCGCGGCCGATCAAGGCAGCACCACCTCGTCGTTCAGGGCGGTGATCTGCGGCTGGACGACCACCAGCCGGACGCGCAGGCCGGAGGCCTTGACGCCGGCCGGGATCTTCAAGGCCAGCTTGGCGGTTTTCGGCAGCAGGTCCCGCGGAGCCTTGAGGGCGGGCGTGGCCGCCGTCGAAAGCACCTTGCCGGCGGCGTCGACCAGTTCGATCTTCGCCGCGCCGGCGTCCTGGGCGCCCAGGCTGTGGACCACCACCGACACGGTGGAGCCCTTCACGGTGACGTCGCCGCGACCGACGCCCAGGTCGGCGCGGGCGGCCGGATCGTCGCCGCGCGTGACCAGCTTCATGTCCAGCACCGTGGTCTGGTGCGGGGCCAGGGTCAGCTCAAGGCTCTTGGTGCGCTCGAAGGCCAGGGTGCGGCTCTGGCCGGGCCCGTCGATGGCGTCGTCGCCATTGGCGTCCAGGCCTTCCGTCGCCGTCCACTGGCCCGGGGTGACGCCCCAGCCGGTCATGGCCGCCGACACCGGCTGGTCAGACAGGTTATAGGCCACGACCTTGAAGCCCGTCGGCGTGGCGTCGCGGATCAGGATCGCCACGTCCGAGGCGCTAGCGCCGCCGCCGAACCGCCAGCTGACCAGATGGCCGGGCGTCAGCTGGCCGCGCTTGAGGGCGAGGCCGCCCAGACGCGAGCGCTGCAGCAGGTCGCTGGGCAGCTCCACCCGGTCGCTCCACCAATGACCCTCGGTGTGCATGTACATGTGCTGCGCGTTCCACTGGATCTCGTTGGCGTAGAGGCTTTCCAGGTACTTCTTGTCGCCGCTGACCTGCCAGGCGGCGAACTGGGTGAAGTCGTCGCCGCCCTTGCCGCCCTTGCTGGCCTTGTCGGCCTTGGCGGTGATGGCCGCGCGATCCTTGTCCTGCAGGCCCAGGGCGTAGAGGGCGTTCTCATTGAGATCGGACAGCGACGAAAGCCCGCTCTTGGCCAGCCGGGCCTTGATTGGCACGAGGTACTTGTCGTCGCCGGTGAAGCGCCAGGCGGCCCAGAACACCTGCAGCGGCAGGCCCGCGCCCGCGCCCTGGGTGATCACCCCGCCGCGCTCGGCGTCGGTGCGCCAGTTGATCTCGTTCGGATAGGTGACGATCCCGTCGGGACCCGGCTTGCCGTGGGCCAGGTAGCCGTCGGAGATCTCGGTCACCAGCGCGCGGGCGGCCGGATCGCCGTTGTACTGGCCGATCAGGATGGCCGGCTGCAGCATGTTGTAGGAATTGGGCTTGCCCCATTCCCACGGGCCTTCGCGATAGACTTCCGCGCCGCTGTACCAGTTGCTGTTGAAGTGGACGTGGCCGGCCGGGTTCTTCTCGATCACCCGCGGCAGGGCCTTCACGGTGGTGAACAGCCGCTCGATGGTCAGCGGCGAGCCGAAATTGACGTACTGCGCCTCGCCATTGACGTTGATGCCTTCCTCATAGGCGTGCAGCTCGTCGGTGACGATCGTCGACAGGCCGTTGGTGAACATGCCATTCTTGTAGGCGGAGTCGTTCAGCCGGTTCAGCGAGGTGATGACCTTGTCGGGATCGACGCCCATCAGCGCCACGCCCGGCCATTGCTCGGTCAGGTCGACGTCGTCGGAGATGCCGCCGCCGAAATCGCCATAGTCGACCTGGCGATTGTCGATCCACCAGTTGACGTATTTCGCGACCAGCTTGAGATCCTGCGCCTGGCGGAAGGCCCACAGCGGCGTGTCCGCCGCCGCCGGCTTGGGCTGGGCGAAGGCCGGCCAGCCCTGGCTGCCATAGTTGATGTCGGCCCAGTATTCGCGGCCGTGGACATTGTCGGGATCGACCCGCAGCAGATCGGAGATGTCGGCGTACAGCCGGCGGTACAGCGACTCGCGCTTGCTGGCGGTGTGCTCCTCGACCAGGAAGCCCCAGTTGTCGCGCACCTGGTTGAAGCGGTCGGCGATGTGCTCGACCTTGGCGGCCTCGCGGTCCTTGAACACCAGGCGGATCTTGGTCCCGTCCAGGGCCTTGGGGCCAAACTCGCCGCTGGCGGCGGCGATGGTCAGGTACAGGCTGTCGGCGGTGAGAATGCGGTCGCGCAGGTCGAGCCAGACGGTGCGGGCCTCGCCCGGCTTCACCGAGACGCTGACGTCGATCATGTTGCGGCCCGGCCAGGTCGGGTCCTTGACCTGGATGTTCAGCGGCACGAGATCGCCGTCGGTCGGCTTGACGTCGAGGGCGGGGATGTCGATGGCGATCCCATCAAGACCGTCACGGGCGTTCTCCCAGCCATAGCCCCAGGAGCGCTGCAGCGGCTGGGCCGCCGGCGCGTCGCCGAAGTTGGATGGGATCAGCACATGGACGATCGGCAGGCCCTTGGTGGGGGCGGTCGAGGCGGGGCGCGGACGGCTGGGCGCGCCGTCGGGCAGGGCGACGACCGTGGCTCGCTCGCCGGGGCCGTAGCGGCCGGCGATGTAGCCGTTCAGCGTGGTCAGGTTGGGGTAGTCGGGCGCCACGTCCGAGCGCACCGTGTAGCTCATCTTGAACGTGCCGGCCGGTTCGGCCCCGGCGGCGACGTTATAGGCCCAGATCTCCTGGATCGGGGTTTCCTGGACGGTGTTGGTGAAGGTCAGCACGCCGCCCTGGCGGGGCGCTGCCAGCTGGGTGACGGTGCGTTCCTGGCCCTGGGCGCGGGCCCCGATCGTCTCGCCCTTGTCGCCGGGCTTGGCGGCCCAGGTCAGGTCGCCATAGGCCGTGCCCTGGATCTCCAGGCGATTGAACGGCTCGTTCGGCATCGACAGGGTCAGGGCCTTGCCGCCGTCGACATAGACGTTCCAGTCGGGCAGCTCGAAATAGTCGGTGCGGCCGGGCAGCTTCGAGCGGTTATAGACCCCGGGCCAGGTGGTTTCCGGGATGCCGTCCGTGCCCTTCCACATCCATTCCTTGAGGTCCTTGACGTCGGCGAACTCGATCTTGCGGACGACGGTGCTGGGCGCGGCCAGATAGGGCGGCAAATCACCCTTGCGGTTCCAGCCGTAGCGCAGCCGCCATTCGGCCAGGGCGGCCGGGTCGTCGAGCGTGCGGTCGGCGGCGGCGACGATCGGGGCCTCGTTGCGCGCCAGGGCGGCGACGGCGCCGCCGTCCAGCATGCGGTCGTAGATGCGGATCTCGTCGATGTCGCCGCCGCGCATGAAGCTGTAGCGGCTCATCACCTGGTGCGGCGACACCGTGCGGGCGGCCTGGCCGAACTGGTCGAGGCCGGCGTCATAGACGGCGACGGCGTCCTGCTTGGCGGCCAGCTTGCCGTTGACGTAGAGGCGCACCCCGGTGGTCTCGTCCCAGGTGAAGGCCAGATGGGTCCAGGCGTCGGCGGTCGGTGGCTTGTCGAGCTTGAACGACACCCGGGTGCGGGCCAGGCCGTTGTCGGTGACGAAGGCGTCGAAGCCGTGGCCGTTCCAGTCGATGCGCAGGAAGGCCATGTCCCAGCTGGAATGGTCGGCGTAGCCGACGCGGAAGATGACGAAGGGCGCGCGGCCGACCGGATAGCCCGAGCGCCAGAAGAACGACATCGTGCCGCGCTGGGCCTGGATGTTGCCGGGGGCGGTCCAGGAGACGACGCCGTCGTCCTCGCCGTGGAAGGCCTTGCCATAGGGCCCGTCCGGGATCGACTTGACCTTGTCGAGGAAGTTGGGGACCGCCTCGCCGCGGGCGAAATCGGCGGTCAGGCCCTTGTCGCCGGACAGGCTGAACAGCAGGGCGGGGTCTTCGGAGGGAGCGGCGGTCGCCGCGCTCGCCATAATCGCGAAACAGGCCGAGGCCAGATAAAGCGCCTTCATCACCGTACGTCACTCCCTTGGTGTTCTTGTTTGGTAACCGGTGTCATTCCCCCGGCACCGCTTTAGCGCCGCTGCGTCACCGTTGCAAACCCAGCTTGGCCTGATCTAACTCCAGGCAACAAAAAACCAGAAGCGCGCAGCCACGGGACGACGGCCGATGTTTTCGAAGATTCTGATCGCCAACCGAGGAGAGATCGCCGTGCGGGTCATCAAGACCTGCCGGCGGATGGGCGTCAGGACGGTGGTGGTCTATTCGGCCGCCGACGCCGACAGCCTGGCGGTGGAGATGGCCGACGAGGCGGTGTTCATCGGCC
>JAQGIN010000524.1 GCA_028291125.1 Caulobacter sp. | reverse complement strand
CCAGGATGATCTCCTGGGCGATGGCGTCGAACACCGCGACGATCGACGGCCGCATCATCACCCCATCGGGCAGGCCCAGGGTGTCGGGATTGACGTTCGGCAGGCGCTCGGCCAGCCGCACCATGTCATAGCCCAGGGCCCCGAACACCCCGGCGGCCATCGGCGGCAGGCCCTTGGGCAGCTCGAAACGCGAGCGGGCGATGACGTCGCGCAGACTGTCCAGCGCCCCGCCGGCCTGCGGCGTGAAGCGGCCAGCGGCGATGTCGTCGCCCTGCGCGATCTCGGCCTGGTCGCCGCGGCAGCGCCAGACCAGGTCGGGCTTCATGGCGACGATCGAATAGCGGCCGCGCCAGGCGCCGCCCTCGACGCTCTCGAACAGGAAGGCGTAGGGCCGGCCCTGGCCGATCTTCAGATAGGCCGAGACCGGGGTTTCCAGATCGTCGATCAGCCGGGTCCAGACGACCTGCGGCTGGCCGGCCTGGTAGGCGGTGGTGAAGAGGTCGAGCGCCGGCTCCAGGCTCATTTCGCCTTGCCCTTGGCGGCGCCGGCCTCGTCCTTGGGCAGTTGGCTGGTGTCGACGCCGATCGCCTGGCGGGCGCGGTCGAGATTGACCTTGGTCTTCAGCTCGACCTTGGCGGCGGCGCGGGCGGCTTCGCCCAGGTCGCGGAACACGCCCATGGTCGCCTGCGGCCGCTGGGCCTCGGTGATCTTGGCCATTTCGGTGACGTCGCCGGGGCGAACGGCCTCGAGCTTGCCGACCACGAAGCCGAACTGGGCGGCGCGGGCGGCGAACACCTCGCCCGGCTTGGCGCCGAACATCGCCACCAGCACGTCACGGCCGAGGGTCTGGTGCTGCTGGGCGTTCTCGCGGCTGACGCCGGCGACGCGCTGCACCTGGCCGCCGACCGAGGCGGCGACGGTTTCCAGGCTCTCGCCCTTGCGGACCCGGGCGGCCAGCTCCTCGGCCTTGGCCTGCAGGCGCTCGACCATCTGATTCATCATCCAGGCCTGGGTCAGCTGCGGCCGGACGGTGTCGAGCGGCGGCAGGGCCGAGGGGATGATCTTCTCGACCCGCACGGCGTAATATTCGCCCTTGCCGGCCTCGGTGATCTCGCTCTCGCCGCCGGCCGGCAGGGCGAAGGCGGCCTTCATCACTTCGGGGGTCAGGCCGGGGACCGGCTGGCCGGTCTGGTCGACGCCCTGGGCGGCGACCGGGGCGGTGGTGACGACCATGGCTCCGGCCTTGGAGCCGGCGGCGACCAGGTCCGAACCGCCCGAATGGGCGTCCTCGTAGGCCTGGGTCTGGTCATAGGCCTTGGCCTGGGCGGCCTCGGCGCGCAGCTCGGCCTCGATGCCCGGGCGGGCGGCGGCCAGGTCGGCGGGCTTGCCGGGGGTGATCTTGGTGACCTTGATCACCGAAATGCCGAGATCGCCGGCGATCGGGGCGCTGACCTGGCCGGCGGCCAGGGCGAAGGCGGCGTCGGCCACCTTGCGGTCGGGCAGGGCGGATTTCGGCTTGTCGGAGACCATCACCACGTCCTTGCCGTAGGCGCGGGCGACCACGGCCGGGACCTCGCCCTTGGTCAGGCGCTGGGCGATCAGCTGGGCGGTCTTGGTGTCGGGGGCGACGATCTGGGCCAG
Source organism: Caulobacter sp. (assembly GCA_028291125.1). Taxonomy (GTDB): domain Bacteria; phylum Pseudomonadota; class Alphaproteobacteria; order Caulobacterales; family Caulobacteraceae; genus Caulobacter. Next base: position 1,618 of record JAQGIN010000524.1, on the reverse strand, counting down.
AGAGCGGGTCTCGGCCGTCGCCAGGGTGTCCTTGCGGAAGTCGAAGGTCTTCTGCACCTCGGCCGCATCGACGGTGACGGTCGGCTCCAGGGCCTTGGCGCTGAAGCGCACGATCGACAGCACCCGAAACTCCGGCAAGGTCAGCTGGGCGGCGTGCTCCTTCATGAAGGCCTGCAGCTGGGCGTCGGTCGGCGCCGCCGGCTGGGCCACGCTGGCCGGATTGATCACGAAGGCGGCCAGGTCGCGGGTTTCCAGGCCATAGGCGGCCTGCAGGGCCGAATAGACCCGCGGCACGCGCAGGCCGATGGCGGCGCCGGAGAAGAAGTGGGCCTGGGCGATCTCGTCGCGCAGCGAGGCCTCGTAGAGGGTCGGGGTCAGATTGTTCTGGGCCAGCAGGGCGTTGTAGAGCTTGCTGTCGAACTTGCCGGTGATGGCGTCGAACGGTCGGACGTTCGGCGGCAGCTGGCTCATCTGCTGATGAACGACGTCGGCCACCAGCTTGTCGGACGGCCGCACGCCGATCTTGTGGATCAGCTCGGCGATCGATTCCTGCAGGGCCAGCTCGTTGAGGATCTGGCGGTCGAGGCCGCGCTGCACGGCGGCCTCCGGGGTGATCGGCTCGCCGCCGGCCCGCTGCTCGGCGTCCTTGCGGTAGTTGTCGAACCGCGCCTTGAAGGCGGCGGAGCTCATCGAGCGCGATCCGGCGCTGACCACCCAGTCGCCCGTCGGGCCCTTGAAGACGTCGCTGATGCCGAACACGGCGAAGCTTACGATCAGCAGGCCGAACAAAACCACGGCGAACGGGGACTTGGCGAAGGTGCGGAAGCCGGCGAGCATATGGGTGGAGACCTTCCTCGAGAACCGCTGGCCGGACCGGCGCGGGCGCGCGAAAAACGGGCGCGCGGAGCGGGTATAGTAGAGCCGAAGGCAGGCGGGCAAGCCGGACCGGGTCTTGACTTCCGGCGCGTCGCCCTAACCAAACGGCGTTCATGACGCAAATTCTGACGACTCCCCGCCCGCTGATCGCCGGAAACTGGAAGATGCACGGCCTGGCCGACGCGCTGGACGAGGCCCGCGCCGTGGCCGCCGCCGTCTCCGAACGGCCGCCGGCCGCCCGGGTGGCCCTGTGCCCGCCCGCCACCCTGCTGGCCCGGATGGCCGAGCAGCTGGCCGGCGAATCCGTGCTGGTCGGCGGTCAGGACTGCCACGCCGCGCCGTGCGGGGCCTGCACCGGCGACATTTCCGCCGAGATGCTGGTCGACGCCGGGGCCGCGCTGGTGATCCTCGGCCATTCCGAGCGCCGCGCCGCCTATGGCGAGACCGACGCCGGCGTGGCCGATAAGGTCGCCGCCGCCCTGCGGGCCGGGCTGGAGCCGATCGTCTGCGTCGGCGAGACCCTGGCCCAGCGCGACGCTGGTCAAGCCGTCGCCGTGGTCACCGGGCAGGTGAGGGGCTCCTTGCCCGCCGCCCTGGCCGGCCAGGCCTTCGCCGTCGCCTATGAGCCGGTATGGGCGGTCGGGACCGGGCGCACCCCGTCGACGGACGACATCGCCGCCATGCACCAGGCGATCCGCCAGACCCTGGTCGCCCTGTTCGGGGCCCACGGCGCGACGCCGCC
>JAQGIN010000497.1 GCA_028291125.1 Caulobacter sp. | reverse complement strand
CTTGCGGTCGACGGTGACGGTGATCGCCGCCGGCGGGGCGGCCAGCAGGCGCTGGGCCACGGCCGGCTCGAACAGGGTGTCGCCGTTGAGGATCAGGAACGGCCCGCGCATCTCCTCCAGCGCCAGCCAGCAGGTCGCCAGGTTGTCGCTCAGCGCGTAGAACGGGTTGAACAGGGTCCGCACCGTCAGGCCCGGCAGGTCCAGGTGGGCGATCTCGGCCTCGACCAAATTGGCCCCAAAGCCGGTGACCACCACCGCCTCGGCCACGCCGGCGGCGCGCAGATGCGCCAACTGCCAGTGCAGCACCGTCTTGCCGGCCAGATCGATCAGGCACTTGGGCCGGGTGTCGGTGAGCGGCGACAGGCGCTTGCCCTGGCCGGCGCTCAGGATGATGGCTTTGGTCACCAGGAAACGGCTCGCCTTGATTCTCGCCGCGAACGAACGGCGCCGCCCGTCTCTAGCAGGCCTGACCGGCCGGGAAACAGCCCCGTCGCGCGCCTGGGGTGCTAGCCTGGACGAATCTCCAGCCGGATGACCGACATGCGCAACCGCCTCCCCGCCTTCATCCTGGCCCTCGCCCTGGCCGTCCCGGTCGCCGGCGCCGCCCAGGCCCAGACCGTGGTGTTGGTGCGCCATGCCGAGAAGGCCGATCCGGCCGCCGCCGATCCGCCGCTGAGCGCCGCCGGACAGGCCCGCGCCCAGGCCCTGGCCGACAGCCTGGCCGACGCCAAGGTGTCAGCCATCCTGGTCAGCTCCTTCCAGCGCACTCAGCAGACGGCCGCGCCGCTGGCCGCGGCGAGCGGGGCGCCTGCCCGGATCGTCAGCCTGGCCAAGGGCCTGGACGCCTATGTCGCCGAGACCGTGGCCCTGGTTCGCGCCGCCCCGGCCGAGGCCACGGTGGTGGTGGTCGGCCACAGCAACACCGTCCCGGCCCTGGCCCAGGCCCTTGGCTACGCCGCCGCCCGGCCGATCGCCGATTGCCGCTACGACACCCTGCTGGTGCTGCGGCTGGGGACCCCGGGCGCGGCGGCGGTGAACGGCCGCTACGGCGCCGAGTCGCGCTGCTAGCCGCCCGCAAACCGATCAGCCTTCTGCCTAAAATCGGCGCCCGGCGCCGCTCAATGGGGCGCCGGTGGCTTAAGTGACACCCAGGCCGACGCCGTGTCGTCGCTCCCCATTGCCGTGTCCCCGCCTTTGTCCAACGCTGAAATCCCCGGCTCAGATCGGGAGCGAAAGTGTATTCGCGCGTCCAATGACAAAGCACGACCAGGGCGGGACTCAGGAAGGAAAGGACGGCACGCGCCTATGAACTAGCCGAGGGGGCTTACAATGAAAAAACGGTCGCGAAATATCCTGTTCGCAGGAATCTCTATTGTATCACTTGCAACGATCTGCGGCGGAGCCGCCTACGCCGCCGCGGCGCCGGACGCCGCCGCCGAACCCGTCGCCGACCAAGACACCGTCGATGTGGTGATCGTCACCGGCACCCGCACCACCGGCATGAAGGCCGTGGACAGCCCGGCCCCGATCACGGTGCTCGGCGCCGACATCCTCAAGCGCACCGGCCAGCCGGACATGATCCAGGCCCTGGCCCAGAACGTGCCGTCGTTCAACGCCCAGGCCTTCGGCGGCGACACCGCCGCCCTGACCCTGTCGGCCAAGCTGCGTGGCATCAGCCCCAACCACACCCTGGTCCTGCTGAACGGCAAGCGCCGTCACGGCACGGCCAATCTGGCGGTCCTGGGCGGGGCCTATCAAGGCGGCGCGACCGCCGACCTCAACTTCATCCCGCTGGCCTCGGTCGATCACATCGAAGTGCTGCTGGAGGGCGCGGCCGCCCAGTACGGCACCGACGCCATCGCCGGCGTCATCAACATCATCCAGAAGAAGGCCGCCTACGGCGGCGAGATGATCGCCAGCGGCGGCGGCTATCAGGACGGCGGCGGCACGACCGGCGTGTTCTCGGCCAATATCGGCTTCGCGCCGACCGAGAAGTCCTATCTGAACATCACCGGCGAGACCAAGTATCACGGCTTCAGCTTCCGCGGCGCCTATGACCCGCGCGTGGTCAACTCCATTTACAACACCGGCGCCACCAACAGCCCGGCCGTCAGCTATCCGCAGGTGATCAATGCGCCCGGCTGGCCCTATGTGAACCGCATCTCCGGCGACGCGCAGTATCGCCAGACCGTGGTCGCCTACAACGCCGGCTACGACGTCACTGAAAATCTGGAGCTCTACAGCTTCGGCAGCTACGGCCACAAATGGAGCCAGGCGCACGAGAACTATCGCCTGCCCAACGTCATCAAGGGCAAGGCCGCGACGGATATCCCGTTCCCGCTGGGCTTCGATCCCAGGGAATCCATCACCGAGGACGACTACGCCGTGACCGGCGGCGCGACGGGCAAGATCAGCGACTGGGGTTGGGACCTGAGCTCGACCTATGGCAAGGACGATGACTCCGTCAACGTCCTCAACACCGCCAACGGCTCGCTGTATTCCGACACCTCCAGCCTGACGACCAAGGGCTTTTCGCCCAAGAACATCCACGCCGGCGACTTTATCAACACCCAGTGGAGCACGACGCTGGACCTGACCCACGACTTCGACGTGGGCATGGCCGGCCCGCTCAGCTTCGCGGCGGGCGGCGAATACCGAAAGGAAAGCTACCAGATCAAGGCGGGCGAACTGGCCACCTATTACGGCGGCGGTTCGCAGTCGTTCTTCGGTTTCTCGCCGACCGACGCCGGCAAGCACAAGCGCACCAACAAGGCGATCTATGCCGACCTGGCCATCAGCCCGATCGAGGCGCTGAAGCTGGACGCCGCCGCGCGCTACGAGGACTTCAGCGATTTTGGCGACACCAGCGTCTTCAAGCTGACCGGCCGCTACGACTTCTCGCCCGCCATCGCCATCCGCGGCACCGCCAGCACCGGCTTCCGCGCGCCGACCCTGGCCGAGTCCTACTATTCGGGCATCAACGTTTCGCCCAGCTCGATCGGCGGCCAGCTGGCGCCCAATTCGGCGGGCGCGGCCCTGCTCGGCGTCAAGGGTCTGAAGCCCGAGAAGTCGGACAACTTCAGCGTCGGTTTCGTCACCCACTTCGCGCCGAAGCTGACCATGACGCTGGACGCCTACCAGATCACCATCAAGAACCGCATCGTCGGCTCGGGAACGCTCTATGGCGAAAACGTCACCCGCGGCGCCCCGACCCCCGGCGTCATCACCTCTCCGGCGGTGATCGCGGCCCTGACCGCCAACGGCGTCAACATCGACTCGACGATCCGCTCCAACGCCACCTACAGCGTCGGGGTCAGCATGTTCGTCAACGGCTTGGACACCCGCACCAAGGGCGTCGACTTCGTCTCCACCTACTATACCGACTTCGACACCTGGGGCCGGGTCGATTGGATGTTGAGCGGCAGCTACAACAAGACCGAAGTCATCAAGATCGCGCCCAACCCGTCGGGCCTGGATCCGCGTCTGACTCTGTTCGACGCCATCGCGATCGCCAACCTGGAAGACACCTCGCCCAAGTACAAGCTGATCGGTGGCGCGCTGTGGACCAAGGACAAGTGGGCGGTCAATCTGAAGGAGACGGTCTATGGCAAGTCTTCGGGACTGAGCACCGACAGCGGTTCATCGGCCTTGATGAAGACCACCATCAAGACCGCCCTGATCACCGATCTGGACGTCAGCTACACGGTCCTTCCGGCGGTGAAGCTGACGATCGGCGCCAACAACCTGCTCAACCGCTATCCCAATCGGGTCAACGGCCTGCTGCGCGAGCACCAGCTGAAGAACAACAGCAACGGCTACGTCACCCAGTTCCCGTCGTTCTCGCCGTTCGGGATCAACGGCGGCTACTACTACGGCAAGGTCACCTACTCGTTCTAGGGGCCCATGCGCGGCGACGTCGGAGGGTCGGGCGCGAGCCCGGCCCTCTCACCACGTCCGCCCAGGCTTCGACCACGCCGCCGTCCGGGCGCCCAAGCGCTCGGCAAATCCGGCGGCATACGGACGGGCGGCGTGGTCCGGGCGGAATATGGTTTGCCGCCCGCGCCACGACCTTTCGAGATGGCGGGACCTCGACGGGGAGCGCCAAGGTCGAGACCGATATTGCCGAAGCAAGGATTTGATCGAGGGCCGACGCCGCCAGGGCGTCGTCCTCACCGCGTCGACGAAGCCTGACCGCACGACGACGCTAACGATAAAAGGGGCGGCGAGTATCCATGGAACAACAGCGTAGCGTGACGGCCGACGGCGAAGTGCTGACGCGCCGTCGTTTCTTCGAGGGGCTGGCGGCGTTCGGCGGGGTATCGCTGGTGATGGCCGGCATGGACGCCCTCGGTTTTGGCTTCTCCTCGGCCCAGGCCGCCCCGCCGTCGCTGACCGGGGGCGCCAAGGGGACCAAGGTGGTGATCCTCGGGGCCGGCCTGGCCGGCATGACCGCGGCCTATGAACTGACCAAGGCCGGCTATGCGTGCCAGATCCTCGAGGCTCGCGCGTTCGCCGGCGGTCGCTGCCAGACGGCGCGCAAGGGCTTCCAGCACACCGATCTGATCGGCCACAGCCAGACCTGCGACTTCGACGACGGTCTCTATATCAACCACGGCCCGTGGCGGATCCCGTACCACCACCGCTCGACCTTGCATTACACCAAGCTGTTCGGCGTGCCGTTGGAGAGCTTCGTCAACGACAACGATGCGGCCTATGTCTATTTCGAGAAGGGCTCGGGCCCTCTGGCTGGCAAGCCGATCCGCAAGGGGCAGATCGCCGCCGACGCCCGCGGCCACGCCGCCGAGCTAATCGCCAAGGTCGCCAGCAAGGGCGATCTCGACGCCGCCCTGTCGCCGGCCGACCGCGACAAGTTCGTCGCCTACATGATCAACGAGGGCCGCTTGTCGCCCAAGGACCTGGCCTATACCGGCACCGACGGTCGCGGCTTCGCCGTGCACCCGGGAGCCGGGGTCGATCCGGGTCCCGGCAAGCCGTCGGTTCCCTACAGCTTCAAGGACGTGCTGGATTCCAACGCCTGGCGGGTGCTCAGCTCGGTGGCCGGCTACGAGCAGCAGCGCACCATGCTGCAGCCGATCGGCGGCATGGACCAGATCGCCAAGGGCTTCGAGAAGCAGGTCGGCTCGATGATCCGCTATTCGACCTCGGTCGAGAAGGTCAAGCAAAGCCCCACCGGGGTGACGGTGTCGTTCCGCGACGCGGCCGGCAAGGTCGGCGAGATCCAGGCCGACTATTGCGTCTGCACCATCCCGATCAGCGTGCTGAAGAACATCGACCTCGACGTCTCGGCCCCGTTCAAGGCGGCGATGTCCGGCGTCTCCTACGCCCCGGTCAACAAGATCGGCCTGCAGATGAAACGCCGCTTCTGGGAAGAAGACCACTTCATCTATGGCGGCCACATTTACAACGACATGCCCGGCATCGGCACCATCACCCTGCCCTCCACCGGCTGGCAGGGCCAGAAGGGCGTGCTGCTGGGCTATTACGCCTTCGGCGGCGAGGCGGTGAAGGTCAGCATGAAGACCCCCGCCGAGCGCGCCGCCTTCGCCGTGGCCGCCGGCCAGAAGGTGTTCCCCGAATACGCCGACAGCTTCGAGACCGCTTTCTCGTTCAGCTGGCATCTGGCCAAGGAAAATCTCGGCGGCTGGGCCGAATGGAACGAGGCCGGCCGCCGCGACGCCTATCCGGTGCTGTGCCAGCCCGACGGCCGGCTCTATCTGGCCGGCGAACATCTCAGCTATCTTGGCGGCTGGCAGGCCGGGGCGATCGAGTCGGCCTGGCAGCAGATCGGCAAGCTTCACGCCCGTGTCCAGCAAGCCTAGGAGGTCCGCGCCTTGATCTCGTTGCGTTTCCCCGCCGTCCTTCTCGCCGCGGCCCTGGCCGTCGGCGCCTCGACCGTCCAGGCGGCCACGCCGCCCCAGGCCCTGTTCATGGACAACTGCTCGGCCTGCCATCAACCCACCGGCAAGGGGGTGACGGGGGCTTTCCCGGCCCTGGCCGGCAATCCCTTCGTCCAGGGCGACCCCGCCCTGGTCAGCGTCACCGTGCTCAATGGCCGCGGCGGCATGCCGGCGTTCAAGGACGACCTCACCGACGCCGACCTGGCCGCCGTGCTGACCTATGTCCGCTCGGCCTGGGGCAACAAGGCCAAGCCGGTGACGGTGGCCCAGGTTCGCGCCGCGCGGGTCAAGGCCAACGCCATGGCCAAGGCCCGCGGCCTGCAAATTCACTGACCGACAACCCCAGGAGACCGACCATGACCCGCCTTCTCAGCCTCGCCGCCCTCGGGGCGGTCGCCGCCCTCGCCGCCCTCCCCGCCCAGGCCCAGGTGGTCCACGGCGGCGACCCCAAGGGCGCCATCGCCAGCTTCGTCACCGTGCCCGCCGGCTACGACACCGTCTATGTCAGCGGCATGACCCCGCCGGTGATCGACGCCAAGGCCACGGGGGTCGCCATGTTCGGCGACACCAAGACCCAGACCATCGGCGTCATCGGCCGCCTCGGCGACGCCCTGAAGAGCCAGGGCCTGGGTTTTGGCGACGTGGTGATGATGCGGGTGCTGCTGGTCGGCGATCCGGCCAAGGACGGAAAGATGGACTTCGCCGGCATGATGGAGGGCTACAAGCAGTTCTTCGGCACCGCCGAACAGCCCAACAAGCCGGCCCGCATCACCAGCCAGGTGGTGTCGCTGGTCGCGCCGGGCATGCTGGTCGAGATCGAGGTCCAGGCGGTCCGCAAGCCCAAATAGCCGGCTGGTTCCACCGCTCCGCCCCGAACGCCCAAGGGCGGCGGACCGAAAGGTCCGCCGCCCTTGTCTTTTGGCGATCGCCGTGATGGCGAAGATCGACATGACGCAAAGAAAAAGGCGGCGGACCTTTCGGTCCGCCGCCCATTCCTGTCGTCGTGGTCGCGAGCCTAGAACTTGGCGCGCAGGCCGACGAAGAAGCGGCGACCGATGGCGTCGAAGGTCGCCGGATCGGTGTTGGCTTGTTGGAACGACGAGTAGAACGGCGGTTGCTTGTCGGCGATGTTGTTGACGCCGGCCATCACGCGGTACTTGTCGCTGATCGACCAGTTACCGGTCAGATCGAAGTAATCCATCTTCGGCGTGCCGACCGAGGTGCAGGTCGTCTTACCGATACAGGCCTGGTCCATCATCTTGTCGATATGGCGCCAGCGGACGTTCAGGTTCACGCCGCCGATGTCATAGTTGAACGAGGTCAGGAACTTCCACTTCGGGAACGCATTGCCGGTGGCGCCGATGGCCTGGTCACCGATCGAACCGCGCAGATTGCGGAAGGGGTCGCCCGGCAGCAGCTGGACCTTGAACTCGTCCAGATAGGTGCCGATCACGTTGACGCTGACGGCGCCGAACTTGTCGTCCAGACCGATCGCGCCGAGACCGAAGCCGTAGTCGACTTGGAAGTCGATGCCGGCGGTCTTGAACACGCCGAGGTTGGCGTTGGTCTGCAGGCTGTTGCCGAAGTTGCCGGTGCCCGGATCGCGCGTCAGCAACGAGCAGTAGAAGTTGCTGTTGGAGTAGGTCGGGTTCGAGCCGTCGGCGTTGAAGCACTTCGACACCGCCGTCGACGCCGACACATTGCCGACCGCGTCCTTGATCTCGATGCTGTAGTAGTCGATCGAGGCGCTGAGCTTTTCCAACAGCGGAACGTCGAAGTGCGGAGTCCACACCGCGCCGAAGGAATAGCTCTTACCGCTTTCCTCGATCAGGTTCGGATTGCCGCCCGTGGTGCCTTGGATCTGCTGGTTGCTGTAGACGTAGCTGTCAACGATCGACGTCGGCACGCCCTGAGCGATACAGAGAGCGCGGACCTTCGCGCCGTCAGCGCCGGTGCGATAGACGTTGCGGGTGTCGCAGGGGTCACCCGAGTTGAGACCTTGCGGGACCGGCGGCGTGGCGGTCGAGACCGCCAAACCGATGCTCGGGAAGTTCTGGCCTTGCGGCGAGTACAGTTCGCTAATGTTCGGCGCGCGGATCGAACGCTGATAGCCGCCACGCAGCAGCACCGACGAGACCGGCTTCCACTCGACATCGGCTTTCCAGGTGGGGACCGAACCGACGGTGTTGTAGTTGGAGTAACGGCCGCCGACGTTGACGTTCAGCGATTGGATGAACGGCAGATCCTTCAGGATCGGGATCAGCACTTCGCCGTACAGTTCGTACACGTCGGTCGAGGCGTCCAGCGGGTTCGAGGCGTTGAAGCCGACGACGCCCGGAGCCTTGTTCTGCATCACCGTCCCGAGGGCCGAGATGTCCGGGGTCGACAGCACCGAGTCCGGAACGAAGTTGTATTCGTCGTTGCGGTAGTCGGAGCCGACCGCGAAGCGCACTTCACCGGCGGGCAGGTCGAACAGGCCGCCCTGCAGGTTCAGTTCAACCTGCTGTTGGGTGTACTTGGTCGAGTTCTTGGTGGTGCGGGCGATGTAGCTGCGGCAAGCGGCCGACAGCGGCTGCAGGCCGAACGGGTTGTAGCCGCCGGTGCAGAGGCTGGCGCCGCCGTCGGTGGCTTCGAGCAGTTGACGGACCGCTTGGTGCGAGACGTTGCCGGTCTGGGTGACCAGCAGGTTCATCACGCCGTAAGACGCGAAGACGTCGTAGGTCCAGTCCTTGATCGCCGTATCGCCGTGAGCGCCGATCTGGAAGTTGTAGACATTGTACTCGTCATGCTCGTGGCGCTGACCGACGTCGGTGAAGCGCTTGTTGAGCAGGAAGGGCATGTCCGCCGCCGCGACGGCGGCCGTAGTCGCCGTGGCCGCACGACCACCGGTGGTCCGCGACGCCAGGATGGTGCGCAGATCGGCCGGGATGAACGGGTTGGTGAGCGGCACCAGGAAGCCGGTGTTGCCCAGGGCGGTGGCGGTGCCGGTCGGGCTGCCCGACGATGGCGACGGGGCCAGTTCGGTGTCGGACGTATAGTTGGTGAAGTTGACCTGGCCGAAGACGCTCAGATGCTCGGTGACGTTGTAGTCGACGCGGCTGAAGACGTTGTAGCGCGTTTGCGGCAGCTGCAGTTCGTTCAGGATGGCGGTGTTGTAGTTGCCGGTCGCGACGCTGCCCTGGCCCTTGACGATGGTCGAGAAGTCAGGAGTCGTCGGACCCTTGTAGTTGTTGCCTTGGAAGAACAGGCTGCCGTCGTTGTTGAAGCCGAAGACGGCCGAGGTGTTCTTCACCGCGCCGGCGGCGAGGCCGTACTTGGTGAACACGGCGTCGACGGCCGCTTGGCTGGGCGAGCCCGCCACGGCGAAGGTGCCTTGCGGGATGGTCGCCGAGGCGCCGCCATAGCTGGAGAAGCTGCGGGCGCTGTTGAAGATGGCGCCGCGCGTGGCGTTGGTGAACGAGATAACGGCGTGGCCCTTATCTTCGGCGAACGGCGCGCCGGCCGTCAGCGAGATGCTGGTGGTCTCGCCGTCGTCACGATCGGTGACGCCGTACTGGGCGTCGATCTGCACGCCGGTGAAGTTCTTCTTCAGGCGGAAGTTGACGACGCCGGCCAGGGCGTCCGAACCGTACACGGTCGAGGCGCCGCCGGTGATGGTCTCGACGTTCTCGATCAGGGCGACGGGAATGGTGTTGACGTCGATCACGCCCGACGGGTTCGACGGGGTGACGCGGTGGCCATCGACCAGGACCAGGGTGCGCGCGTTGCCGAGGCCGCGCAGCTGGATGTTGGCTTGGCCGTTGTTCGACGGGTTGTTCGAGCTGTCGCTGATGCCCGGCGCGAATTGCGGCAGTTGGTTCAGCAGCTTTTCAACGGTGACCGCGCCGGTGCGGTCGAGTTCGGCTTTGCCGACGGTGACGATCGGGCTGGCGGCGACATAGTCCTTGCGGGCGATCCGCGAGCCGGTGACGACGATTTCTTCAACGGCGGTGTCATCTTGTTGGGTTTGAGCGTGGACCGGCGCGGCGATGGCCAGCGGCAACAGAGCGCTACAGAACACCGTGGACGCCAAAAGGCGCCCGCGGGCGGACAAAGATTTCGGCATTAGTGCCCCCAAATACGTGCACGACGTCGCCGAACATGGCGACGCCTTCCCC
>JAQGIN010000477.1 GCA_028291125.1 Caulobacter sp. | reverse complement strand
GAGTTCCGCGCCGCCGGCGCCCTGCGCGAAGGCCATTTCGTGCTGTCCTCCGGCCTGCACAGCCCGGTGTTCCTGCAGAAGAACCTGGTGTTCATGCGCCCCGACCGCTGCGCGCGGCTGTGCAAGGTGCTGGCCGAGAAGATCATCGCCCAGATCGGCGCGGTCGACGTCGCCGTCTCGCCGGCGGTCGGCGGCATCATCCCCGGCTACGAGACCGCCCGTCACCTGAACGTGCCGTCGATCTATGTCGAGCGCGAGGGCGGGGCCTTCGCCTTCCGCCGCGGCTTCCATCTGGAACCTGGCGCGAGGGTGGTGATGGTCGAGGACATCGTCACCACCGGCCTGTCGTCGCGCGAATGCATCGCCGCGATCCAGGCGGCCGGCGGACACGTGGTGGCCGCGGCCTGCATCGTCGACCGCTCGGGCGGCCGGGCCGATGTCGGCGTGCCGCTGATCGCCCTGGCGACCCTGGACGTGCCGGCCTATCCCGCCGACGCCCTGCCGCCGGAACTGGCGGCGATCCCGATCGAGGACCCGGGCAGCCGGCGGTTGCGGGGATGAGCGGGGTGCTGCGTCTGGGCGTCAATATCGACCACGTGGCGACCATCCGCAACGCCCGCGGCTCGAGCTATCCCGAACCCCTGCGCGCCGCCGACCTGGCCCTGGCGGCCGGAGCCGACGGCGTCACCGCCCACCTGCGCGAGGACCGCCGCCACATCTCCGACGCCGATATCGAGCAGCTGTCGGCGCTGTGCCTGAAGCGCGGCAAGCCGCTGAACTTCGAGATGGCGGTGACCGACGAGATGGTCGCCATCGCCCTGCGTCACGCTCCCCACGCCGCCTGCCTGGTGCCCGAGCGGCGCGAGGAGGTGACCACCGAGGGTGGCCTCGACGTGGTCCGTGGTCAGAACGCCGTGGCCTCGGCCACCCGCGCCCTCAGCGCCGCCGGCAGCCGGGTGTCACTGTTCATCGAGGCCGACCCGGCCCAGATCGCCGCCGCCCACGCGGTCGGGGCCCAGGTGGTCGAGCTGCACACCGGCGCCTATTGCGACGCGGCCCGGGCCGGCGAGGTCGCCCGGGCCGAGGCCATACTGGCGCGGCTGAAGCGCGGCGCGGCCCAGGCGGTCGATCTGGGCCTCGAGGTCCATGCCGGCCACGGCATCGACTACGCCACCGTCAAGGCGGTGGCCGCCATCCCGCAGATCGCCGAGCTCAACATCGGCCACTTCCTGATCGGCGAGGCGATCTTCGTCGGCCTGGCCCCCGCCATTCAGCGGATGCGGGCCCTGATGGACGCCGCCCGCGCGGAGTTGGCGGCGTGATCATCGGCATCGGCTCGGACCTCAGCGACATCCGCCGGATCGAGAAGACCCTGGAGCGGTTCGGCGACCGCTTCACCCACAAGGTGTTCACCGACATCGAGCGGGCCCGCTCCGAACGCAAGCCCGACCGCGCCTCCAGCTACGGCAAGCGCTTCGCCGCCAAGGAAGCCTGCGCCAAGGCCCTGGGCACCGGCCTGCGCGGCGGCGTGCACCTGAAGGACATGGGCGTGGTCAATCTGCGCTCCGGCCAGCCGACCTTGGCCTTGACCGGCGGCGCGGCCGACCGCCTGGCCTCGATGATCCCGGCCGGCATGCGCCCGGCGATCCATCTGAGCCTCACCGACGACCATCCCTACGCCCAGGCCTTCGTGATCATCGAGGCCCTGCCGGCCTAGCCACCGATAGCGGCGCCAAAGCCACGGACCGGAGAATACCGGCCAAAAACAGCGGTCTAGCTTGCCGGCCGTGCGGGTTCGCGGGCGTTTTGGGCTGGACACCCCCGAGCCGCCGAAGTGTAGCTTCGTCCTTAGATCAACCTCGCCGAGAGCCCCTTGGGCCAAGAGCGGGGGGACGCAGGAGGAGACGAAGATGACATTCAACCGGACTTTGGCGGTCGCGCGCACCAGCGCGCTGGCCCTGTTGATCGCCGCGCCGGCCGGCGCGGTCGTGGCCCAGACCCGCCCGCCGGGCGACCTGGTCGAGGAACTGGTGGTCACCGCCCGCAAGCGCGACGAGGCCCTGATCGACGTGCCGTTCTCGGTCAACGCCCTGGGCGAGGCCCTGATCCGCCAGCGCGGCGCGACCAATATCGAGGACATCTCGCGCAACATCGCCGGCTTCACCGTGCAGAACCTCGGCCCGGGCCAGAGCCAGGTGGCGATCCGCGGCATCTCGGCCGGCCAGATCGTCCGCGACCAGCCGGGGGTCAAGGAGCAGGTCGGGGTCTATCTCGACGAGTCGGTGATCTCGCTGTCGCTGTTTACGCCGGACATCGACCTGTTCGACCTCAGCCGGGTGGAGGTGCTGCGCGGCCCGCAGGGCACGCTGTACGGCTCCGGCTCGCTGTCGGGCACGGTGCGCTACATCACCAACCAGCCGTCGCTGGACGGTTTCGCGAGCACGGTCGAGGCCACCCTCAGCCACGTCCGGCACGGCGAGACGGGCGGCGAGATCAAGGGCATGATCAACGCACCGCTCAGCGACAAGACGGCGCTGCGGGTCGCCGCCTACGCCACCGAGTTTCCCGGCTTCATCGACGCCGTCCAGCCCGGCGGCGGGGTCAAAAAGGACGTCAATGGCGGCTCGCGCCAGGGCGTCCGGGCCGCCCTGCTGATCAAGCCGAACGAGGCGCTGTCGATCACCCCGCGGGTGCTCTACCAGACGATCGACGTCTCGGGCTTCAACCGCGTCGACCTGTTCAACATCCTGGCCAATCCCTACACGACGACGCGGCCGGCCGTGACCTTGGGCGATCTTCAGCAGTTCACCCAGCTGACCGAGAAGTTCAAGGACGACTTCCTGCTGGCCGACCTCAATCTCGCCTATGATTTCGGCGGCGCGGCCCTGACCTCGATCTCGACCTATACCGACCGCGACGTGCTGGTGCTGCGCGACGCCACCGCCCTGACCGGCTCGATCACCGGCGGCTCGATCGGCCTGCCGCCGGCCGTCTACACCCTCAACGCGCCGCTGGCCGACGAGACGGCGGTGAAGTCGTTCACCCAGGAGCTGCGCCTGGCCTCGACCGGCGAGGGCAAGCTGCAATGGGTGTTCGGCGGCTTCTACGGCAAGGTCGACCGCAAATACGCCCAGACCCTGGACGTGCGCGGCTTCACCGCCGCCACCGGCATTCCCACCGCGGGGGCGCGGGCCCCGACCGACGCCCTCTACTATTCGCGCGTGCCCTACAAGCTCAGCCAGTACGCGGTGTTCGGCGAAGGCACCTACGCCCTGACCGACCGCCTGGACCTCACCGCCGGCGGCCGCTGGGCCAGCTACAAGGAAACCCGCACCCTAACCTTCGACGGCATCTTCGCCGACGTCACCATCGACGTGCCGGGCAAGGTGAAGTCCGACAACTTCGCCCCGCGGGTGATCCTGGCCTACAAGGCCAATGACGACCTGACGATCAACGCCCAGGCCTCCAAGGGCTTCCGGCTGGGCGGCATCAACGATCCGCTGAACCGGCCGCTGTGCAACGCCGCCGACTTCGCCACCTTCAACGCCCTGGCCAAGCCGACCTTCGGCAACGAGACGGTGTGGAACTACGAGACCGGCCTGAAGACCCGGCTGGGCGGCGGCCGCGGCTCGCTGGCGGTGGCGGCCTTCCTCGCCAAGATCGAGAACCTGCAGGCCACCGTCGACGCCGGTAGCTGCTCGTCGCGCCTGATCGTCAATGTGCCCAAGGCCGAGTCGCGCGGGGCGGAGGCCGAGTTCTCCTATCGCCTCAGCGAGGCGTTCGATTTCACCGCTTCGGCCTCCTATAACAACGCCGAGCTGTCCTCGAGCGTCACCGACGCCAACGGCGCGCCGATCCAGGGCCTGAGGGACGGCAACCGCCTGCCGACGGTGCCCAAGGTCCAGGCCGCCGTCAGCCTCAACTACGCCCGGCCGGTGCGCGACGCCCTGACCGCGTTTGGCAACGTCACCTGGCAATATGTCGGCGATCGCTACACCCAGATCTCGGACCAGGAGGACAATCCGCGCACCGTGCCGCTGTTCCCGATCGGCGCGCCGTCGGTGGCCAGCCTGTCGTTCCCGCTGAAGCTGCCGTCCTATCAGGGGGTGAACCTGCGGGTCGGCCTGCGCAACGAGGCCTGGGAGGCGGCGGTGTTCGTCAACAACCTCACCGACGAGCGGGCCAAGCTGTCGATCGACCGCGAGCGCGGCCTGCGCGCCCGCTACGGCTACCAGACCAATCCGCCGCGGACGATCGGGGCCACGGTCCGGCGGTCGTTCTAGGCGGCCTAGGCGCCGCGCCGGAAACGGGACGCGGCGCCGTCGGACGTGGTGGCCTCGAAGGCGGTCACCGCGCCCTTGGCGTCGCGCTCGAACACCACCCGGCGGCTGGGTTCGCCGACCACGCTGAAGGTCTCGCCGCCCAGGGACATCAGGATGGTCGGCGGTCGGCGGCCGCGCTGCATGAACAGCCGCCCCTGGTCCTCGCCGATGACCAGGGCGCCATAGGTCCCGACATAGTCGGCGGCGACGAACGATCGCGGCGGGGCGACCTCGGCGCGCAGGGCCTCCAGGCTCCAGCGGGCCTCGGTGGCGGCGTCGCCCGTCGCGGTCTTCAGCACCGCCTCGAGCGCCAAGGCCTTGGCGGCGTCCAGCGCCGCCGCCGCCGGAACGGCGACGTCCGGGGCGACGCCGACGCCTTCCCAATTGGTCTTGGTGATCGGGCTGATGGGCGAGCCGTTGGAGACGAAGATCGAGAAGCCGCCGCCGATGTCGACCGGTCCGCCGGGATTGGCGGCCCCGGCGCTGGCCTCGCCGACGATCACCGCCCGCTTGGCGTTCTTCAGGGTGTAGGCGAAGGCCTCCGCGGCCGATCCCGTCCGGGCGCTGATCAGGATGTAGAGCGGCGTCTCCAGGCGAGGGGTCGGGTACCAGTCGCTCGGCGCCTCGCTAGCGACGCCTTGGCGATAGTGGAAGGTATTGTAGATGTCGGCGCCCTTGGCTGTGAAGGCGCTGGTCAGATAGCCGACCATGGCCGGCGAGCCGCCGCCGTTGTCGCGCAGGTCGATGATCACCGCGTCGGCGCCGGACACCAGTCGCAGCGCCGCTTCTATGGCCTGGCGAGCCGGCTGGTCGGGCTGGCCGAACGCGAAGTCGGCGAACATCCGCAGGTCGATATAGCCGAGATTGCCGGGCAGGGTCTCGACGCGACGCACGCCGGTCGGTTGGCGACCCTGCGGTCGCCAAGGCCCCGCCGCCGGCCCCGGTCCTGGCCCTGGCCCTGGCCCCGACTGGGGCGTGGTCGACGACCAGCTAACGCCGAAATGGCGGTCGATCGGGCGCAGGCGATCGGTCAGGGCGGTGGCCAGGTCGCGATTGTCGGTCAGGGCGTCGAACTGGCCGCGGGCGGCGGCGGCCCGCAGATCGGCGGCCACCGCCTGGCCCTTGGCCGGGTCATAGTAGCGGTCCTCGATGGCCTTGGCGACGCCGTCGACCACGGCCCGAGGCGCGGCGGGCGCCGCCCAGACGGTCGAGGCGACGAACAGCAGGGAGAGGCTCAGACCAGCGATGCGCGACATGTGGCAATTCCCCTTGAACATCGCTCACCCAACAGGGATCGGCCAAATTCCTCCAATTAATTCGCGGTAAGCCTGGCCGCGCGAGGCCTTGGCAAGCTTCGCCTTCAACACGCCATGAAGCCGAGTTAACGGGCGCTGTGCTTGCCCCCGCCGCAAACCGCGTCTAGCTAGGTCCGTCGGGTCCAGCCCGAACCCATCGCCTGAGAGCTCCTGTCCGCATGACCGACGCCGCCGATCAAACGTCCGAGCCGAAGACCGGCGCGGTTCACGAGTTCATCGAGATCATCCGCACCGTGGTCTACGCCCTGGGCATCGCCCTGGTGCTACGGGTGCTGCTGTTCCAGCCCTTCACCATCCCGTCGGCGTCGATGGAGCCCAACCTCTACCAGGGCGACTACATCGTGGTCTCCAAGTTCGCCTACGGCTGGTCGCGGCACTCGATCCCGTTCAGTCCGCCCCTGTTCGAGGGCCGGGTGTTCGGCCGCGAGCCGAAGCGCGGCGACGTCATCGTCTTCAAGCTGCCCCGCGACGGCAAGACCGACTACGTCAAGCGCCTGATCGGCCTGCCCGGCGACCATATCATCGTCCACGGGGGTGTGGTCTGGCTGAACGGCAAGCCGATCCCGCGCAAGCCGCTGCCGCCGGCGATGATCGACGCAGGCTTCGGCTACGTCCGCTCGGTCGATCAGTACCTGGAGACCCTG
>JAQGIN010000472.1 GCA_028291125.1 Caulobacter sp. | reverse complement strand
GCCGTTCAGCCTGAAGATCGACGGCGACACGGCCACGGCGCGCGGTGTAACCAGCCTCGACCGGACGGCGTTCGGCGTGGGACAGGGCGAATGGGCGGCGACGGATCAGATCCCGGCTTCGGTGAAGATGAGTTTCTCGCTCACCGCCAAGCGGAAATAGAGGCGGCGGCCGCGGCGCTGCGGGCCGGGCGGCTGATCATCCTGCCGACCGAGACCGTCTACGGCCTGGGTGCCGACGCCGCCGACCCCGCCGCCGTGGCGGCGATCTTCGCCGCCAAGGGCCGGCCGCGCTTCAACCCGCTGATCGCCCATGTCTCCAGCCTGGAGGCGGCGCAAGCCATCGCCGTGCTCGACGACCGCGCCCTGGCCCTGGCGCGAGCCTTCTGGCCCGGCCCGCTGACCCTGGTGGCCCCGATCCGCGATCCCGCCGCCGTCTGCGATCTGGCCCGGGCCGGGCTCGACACCGTCGCCGTCCGCGTGCCGGGCCATCCGCTGTCGCGGGCGGTGCTGGCGGCGTTCGGCGGGGCGGTGGTGGCACCGTCGGCCAACCGCTCGGGCCGGCCCAGCCCAACCACCCATGCCGACGCGGTCGACGAGACCGGGGCTTTCGCCGCCCTGGCCCTGGACGGTGGGGCCTGCGCCGTCGGCCTGGAATCGACGGTGGTGGCGGTGCTCGACGGCCCGCCGCGGCTGCTGCGCCCCGGGGCCGTCACCCGCGCCCAGCTCGAGGCGGTGGTCGGTCCGCTGGCCGAGGCGGCGGATGACGCCAAGCGCTCGCCCGGCCGCCTGGCCCTGCACTACGCCCCCGACGCCCCGGTGCGGCTGGAGGCCAGCGGTCCCGAGGCCGGCGAGGCCTTCCTGGCCTTCGGGCCCGCGCCGGAGGGGGCGAAGGTCTTCCAGCTCAGCCGCACCGGCGATCTGGTCGAGGCGGCCGCCAACCTGTTCTCGCTGCTGCGCGCCGCCGATCGCACCAAGCCCACCGCCATCGCCGTCGCCCCGATCCCCGACGTCGGCCTGGGCGAGGCGATCAACGACCGCCTGCGCCGGGCGGCGGGGTTCGTGGGCTAACCCAGCGCCGAACGCACGTCGGTGAGCGGGAAATCGTCGCCCTTGTAGAGCAGCGGCGCGTCGAGCGCCTTGGCCAGGGCGTAGGCGAAACAGTCGCCCATGTTCAGTCCGGCCCGGTGGACGCCCTTGCCCCAGCGGAGATAGGCGTCGAGCGCCTCCGGTTCACCGGCTGCGTTCGAGGTCCTCACGCCGATATCGTCGAGCCAACGATGATATTCGGCGGTCGTGAAGCGGCGTTCGCGCAAGACCAGGATCAGGCCCGCCTCCATTAAATTGACGGGCGTGGCCCACAGTTCGCCGGCCTGCGCCACGACGGCCTCAAAGGCGAGTCGTTCGGGTTCGCCCCGGGCCATGGCGACCAAGGCCGAGGCGTCCACGGCCACGATCACAGTTCGTCGATCTCGGGAATTCCGGTAGGCCAGAGCGCGTCCCACTCGGCCTTGGGGATGGGCGTGGGGGGCTGTTGGTCGAGCCCGGTGGCCTTTCTGAACCGATCGGTCGCGGCGTGAATCTCCTCCAGGCTTCGCCGACGGCGAGGCTGGCCATTCTCGCTCGCAAGCGCCTGCTCGAGCGCTTGGTCCACCGCGGCGGTGAGCGTCGAACCCCGGCGATGGGCGAGTTCGCGCGCTTTGCGCTCGGTCTCGGGGTTCTTGATGAAGATGCCCATGGCAGGCTCCGTCGGTATATACGGCAGTATATCCTATTCTCGCCCGCGCCAGAAGCGTATCCTCCGCGCCCATGACCAAGCCCGTTCCCGCCGACGTCCTGTCCCGCCTGAAAGCCGTGCTCGGCGACGGCGGTTGGAGCCAGGATCCCGACCGCCTGGAGCCCAAGCTGGTCGAGTGGCGCGGCCGCTGGCATGGCGAGACGCCGTTGCTGTGCCTGCCGCGCTCGACGGCCGAGGTGGCGGCGGTGATCGGCGTCTGCGCCGAAAGCGGTACGGCGGTGATCCCGCAGGGCGGCAACACCGGCCTGGTGGCCGGCCAGATCCCGCGCGGCGAGATCCTGCTGTCGACCGAGAAGCTGACGGCGGTGCGCGATGTCGACGCCTTCGACGACGTCATGGTGCTGGAGGCCGGCGTCACCCTGGCCGCCGCCCACGACGTGGCCACCAGCGTCGGCCGCCGCTTCCCGCTCAGCCTGGCCTCGGAGGGCTCGTGCACCATCGGCGGCCTGGTCTCGACCAACGCCGGCGGCACGGCGGTGCTGCGCTACGGGACCATGCGCGACCAGGTTCTGGGCCTGGAGGCGGTGCTGCCCAACGGCGAGATCTGGAACGGCCTCAAGCGGCTGCGCAAGGACAATACCGGCTACGACCTCAAGCAGTTGCTGATCGGGGCCGAGGGCACGCTGGGGGTGGTCACCGCCGCCAGCCTCAAGCTGCATCCGCGCCTGGCCTCGCGCGCCGTGGCCATCGTCGCCGTCGCCACCCCGGCCGACGCCATCGCCCTGCTGGCGCGGGCCAAGGACGCCACCGGCGGCGCGGTCGAGGCCTTCGAGCTGATGAGCCGGCGGGGCGTCGCCTTCGCCCTGAACAACATCCCCGCCCTGCGCGAGCCGCTGGCGGAGGTCCATCCCTGGTACGTGCTGATCGAGACCGCCTCGGGCGAGCCCGGCGCGGCCGAGGCCGGGCTGGAGCGCCTGCTGGCCGGGGCGCTGGAGTCCGGCTTGATCCAGGACGCCGCGCTCGCCCAGTCGGAAACCCAGATGCACGCCTTCTGGGCGCTGCGCGAGAACCAGTCGGCCGGCCAGAAGCCCGAGGGCGCGGCCTGGAAGCACGACGTCTCGGTGCCGGTGTCGAAAGTCGCGGTGTTCATCGAACGGGCGACGGCGGCGGTCGAACGGCTCTCCCCCGGCGTGCGGGTGGTGGCCTTCGGCCATGTCGGCGACGGCAATGTCCATTACGACGTGCTGCGGGCCGACGGCGCGCCGGACGGCCCGCACGAGGCCCTGCGCGACGCGGGCGCGCGGATCGTCCATGACATCGTCGCCGGTCTGCAGGGCTCGATCAGCGCCGAGCACGGCCTGGGGGCGATGAAGACGGTCGAGGCCCTGCGCTACAAGGACCCGGTCGAGGTCGCGGCGCTGCGGGCGGTGCGCGCGGCCTTGGATCCCCAGCGGATCATGAACCCGCGGGTGCTGTTCTAAGGGCGAGCCCTATCCACCCTTCATCCCGCGAAAGCGAGGATGACGGGTGGATAGGGGATGATTCAGCGGATGCGGACTACGCCCTAGTACTGCGAGGTGTTGCGACCCGACCAGCGCAGGCCGGCGTTGACGTCGTCCAGCTTGGCCTGGATCCGCAGGCTGTCATTGCGGCCCAGGCGGCCGCGATTGTGACGCAGG
>JAQGIN010000469.1 GCA_028291125.1 Caulobacter sp. | reverse complement strand
GGCCGGCCAGCTCGGCGGCCAGGCCCCGCTCGACCAGGCGCGAGCCGAAGCCCTTGCGGGTGGGCGGCGTCACCGGCGGGCCGCCGTGTTCGCTCCAGACCAGGCTCAGCCGCGCTCCGGCCGCGTCGCGGGTCACCGACCAGTCGATGGCGACCCGGCCGGCCGGGACCGACAGGGCGCCGTATTTCAGGGCGTTGGTGGCCAGCTCGTGCAGGGCCATCGACAGCGACAGGGCGGTGCGGGGCGACAGGCGGATGGACGGGCCGGTGAGGTCGAAACGGTCCTCGCCGCCGTGCAGCCCGGCCGTGCGACGGGCCACCTCCTGGATGTCGGCGCTTTCCCAGTTCTCGCGGGTCAGCACGTCGTGGGCCTCGGCCAGGGCGATGATGCGGCTGGTGAAGGCGTCCTGGGCGTCCGGCAGCGAATGGGCGTCGCGGAAGGTCTGGGCGGCGATGGCCTGGATGGTGGCCAGGGAGTTCTTCACCCGGTGGTTCAGTTCGTTGACCATCAGCCGCAGGTGCAGCTCGGCGCGCTTGCGGTCGGTGATGTTGACCGTGGTGCCGACCGCCCGCAGCGCCCGGCCGGAGGCGTCGAACAGGGCCCGGCCCTTGGCGGCGATCCAGCGCTCGCCGCCGTCGTGGGGGGCGGCCGTGCGATACTCGACCTCGTAGTCGGCGCGGCTCTCCGGATCGATGGCGCGGCCGAACGACTCCATGACGGCCTGGAGGTCGCCGTCGTGGAGGCCGGCGAGGAAATCGTCGAGGGTCACGGCGGCGTCGACGGGCAGGCCGAACATCGCCTTGCAGCGGTCCGACCAGGTCAGGACGCGGGTCCGCAGGTCGAGGTCCCAGGTGCCGACATCGGCCGATTCCACCGCCAGGCGCAGGGTCTCTTCCTGCACGGCCAGTCGGTCGGCGGCTTCCTTGCGCTCGGTGATGTCGACCAGCACGCCCGGATAGCGCTGCGGCCGGCCGGCGGCGTCGAGATAGCAGTGGCCGCGCGCGAACACCCAGCGCACCTCGCCGTTGGCCTGGACTAGGCGATATTCCTCGGCGAACGCGCCGCCGGCGGCCAGCACCCGCTCGATCGCCTCGGTGACACGGTCGAGGTCGTCGGGATGGATGGCCGCCAGGAAGTCGTCGACGGGCGCGCCGAGGGCGGCCCGCGCCGGGTCGACGCCGAACAGCAGGGCGAAGCGCTGATCGGCGTAGATGCGGTTGGACGGGACGTCCCAGTTCCAGGTGCCGACGCCGCCCGCCGCGTCGAGGGCCAGCTGGTAGCGCTCCTCGCTGGCGCGCAGGGCCTGTTCGGTGCGCAGGCGCTCGGTGGTCTCGATGGCGGTGATCAGCACCCCGCCAACCCCGCTGGGGGCGGTGTCGTCGGGAATCGGGCTGTAGCTGACGGTGAAATAGGCTTGTTCCGGACCGTCGTCGCGGCGCCGAATGGTCAGCGGCAGGTCTTCGGAGAACACCCCGGCGCGCTCGCCGTCGAGAATGGCCTGATGCAGCGGGCCAAGATCGGCCTGCACCTCCGGCCAGGTCTGGCGGAACGGCTGGCCGAGCGCCTCGGGATGCTTGTCGCCGAGGATCGGCGCGTAGCCGTCGTTATAGATCAGGATGAAGTCGGGGCCCCAGCGCAGGGCCATCGGGAACGGCGTGGCCAGGATCAGGCCCACCGTCAGCTTCAGGCTGGGCGACCAGTTCGGGGCGGGACCCAGCGGCGTCGCGGCCCAGTCGAACTGATGCGTGCGCTTGGCCAAATCGCCGCCCGGAAAGGTCCTGACGACCGATCGGGAGCGTAGACCAAGTTCCGTCATCTCATCGTCCTGGAGGCGGCCCCGCGGGGACCCGTTGGCCGCCCAAAGACCCCAGCGCCGCTTGGGTTACAAGCTGACGCTCTGCCGCGTGACCACGTGGCGCAGGAAGATCGCGCCACGGGGTCAGGCTTCATTAATCGATCGGGTTCCAGCGCTTTTCGGCGTGCGGAGCCGCCGCGCGCTTGGGGCCGCGGAAGTCGGCCGAGGCCGGCTTGGCCGCGCCCTGGCTGGCGCCGTCGCGACGCGGATGGTTGGCCGAGGCGCCGGCGCCCTGGCGCTGGCCGCCGCCATTGCCGCCGCCGCCGCCGTTCGGGCGGTTGCGGTTGCGCTGCTTGCGCAGTTCGGGCGGGACGTTGCTGCGCGGGTCGGCGCGGCGCGGATCGACGTACTTTTCCGGCGGGGCCAGCTTGTCGGCCACGGCCGCCGCGGCCGCCAGGCTCTTGTCGTTGCGGCGGTCGAAGGTCGGAATGGTCTGGCGGGTGGCCTTCTGGATGTCGCGCAGCAGGTTGCGTTCGTCATCGGCGCAGAAGCTGATGGCGACGCCGTCCTTGCCCTTGCGGGCGGTCCGGCCGATGCGGTGGACATAGGATTCCGGCACGTTGGGCAGCTCGTAATTGACGACGTGGCTGACGTCGTTGACGTCGATGCCGCGGGCGGCGATGTCGGTGGCGATCAGGGCGCGGACCTTGCCCGCCTTGAACTCGGCCAGGGCCCGCTCGCGCTGGCCTTGGCTCTTGTCGCCGTGGATGGCGGCGGCTTCGATGCCGCAGGCGACCAGATACTTGGCCACCCGGTCGGCGCCGCGCTTGGTGCGGGTGAAGACGATGGTGCGCTCGAAGTCGGGGCTGGCCAGCAGTTCGGCCAGCAGCGGCCGCTTGCGCTGGGCCTCGATGAAGATCAGCTGCTGGTCGACGCGCTCGACGGTGGTCGATTGCGGGGCGACCGACACCTGGGCCGGGTTCTTCAGCAGCTCGCCGGCCAGCTTGCCGATCTCGCTGGGCATGGTGGCCGAGAAGAACAGGTTCTG
>JAQGIN010000434.1 GCA_028291125.1 Caulobacter sp. | reverse complement strand
AGCGCCAGCGCCCGCTACCGCGACCAGCCCAAGCTGCTGGCGGCCCTGCGCCAGGCCGCCCAGACCCCGAGGGCCGCGCCATGAGCCTGTGGCCGAAATCCCGCAAGGCGCGCCGCCGCCTGACCGTGCTGCTGGCCGTCGCCCCGGTGGTGGTCCTGGCCGCCGGCCTGACCCTGTACGGCATGCGCGACTCGATCTCGCTGTTCTACACTCCGGCCCAGGCCGCCGCGGCCAAGGTGCCGGCCGGCCGCAAGGTGCAGCTGGGCGGGCTGGTCCAGGCCGGCAGCGTGGTCAAGCACCCCGACGGCCGGGTCGAGTTCGTGGTCGCCGACCACACCACCGCCGCCAAGGTCAGCTATCGCGGCGACCTGCCGGACCTGTTCCGCGAGGGCCAGGGCATCGTCGCCTCGGGGGCGTTCGACGCCAGCGGCGGCTTCGTCGCCACCCAGGTGCTGGCCAAGCACGACGAGCGCTACATGCCGCGCGAGGTGTCCAAGGCGCTGAAGGAACAGGGCGAGTGGCGCGGCGACGGCGCCGCGCCGAGCTATGACGCGCCGAGAAAGCCCATTTCATGATCGACGAGTTTGGCGCCTTCGCCCTGGTCCTGGCCCTGATGCTGTCGGTCGCCCAGTTCGGGCTGTCGGCGGTCGGCGGCGCGCGGCGGTCGACGATGCTGGCCGGGGCCGGGCAGGGCGCGGCCCTGGGGGCGTTCCTGGCCACGGCGGCGACCTTCGCGGCCCTGATCCACGGCTTCGTGGTCTCCGACTTCTCGCTGGCCAATGTCGCCGCCAATTCGCACACCGCCAAGCCGCTGCTGTTCAAGGTGGCCGGGGCCTGGGGCAGCCACGAGGGCTCGATGCTGCTGTGGTGCCTGGTGTTGACCGGCTATGGCGCCGCCGTGGTGCTGTTCGGCCAAGGCCTGCCGCCGCGGCTGCGGGCCTACGCCGTGGCCGTGCAGGGGGCGCTGGGCGTGCTGTTCCTGGCCTATACGGTGTTCGCCTCCAATCCGATGGCGCGGCTGGTCGACGCCCCGGTCGAGGGCCGCTCGCTCAATCCGCTGCTGCAGGACTGGGCCTTGGCGGTGCATCCGCCGTTCCTCTATTGCGGCTATGTCGGCTTCTCGGTGGTGTTCTCCTTCGCCCTGGCGGCGCTGATCGAGGGCCGGGTCGACGCCGCCTGGGCCCGCTGGGTGCGGCCCTGGACCCTGGCGGCCTGGAGCTTCCTCACCGTCGGCATCACGCTGGGGGCCTTCTGGGCTTACTACGAACTGGGGTGGGGCGGCTGGTGGTTCTGGGACCCGGTCGAGAACGCGTCCTTCATGCCGTGGCTGATCGGCGCGGCCCTGCTGCACTCGGCCGTGGTGCTGGAGAAGCGTGGGGCCTTGCCGGGCTGGACGGTGTTCCTGGGCCTGGCGGCCTTCACCTTCGCCATGCTCGGCGCTTTCCTGGTGCGCTCGGGGGTGCTGACCAGCGTCCACGCCTTCGCCGTCGACCCGACCCGCGGGGTGCTGCTGCTGAGCATCATGGGGATCGCCGCCGGTTCGGGCTTCCTGATGTTCGCGGTGCGCGCGCCCAGCCTCAATTCCGGCGGCCTGTTCGCGCCGGTCAGCCGCGAGAGCGCCATCGTCCTCAACAACATCCTGCTGTCGGCGGCCACCGCCACCGTGCTGCTGGGCACGCTGTTCCCGCTGATCCGCGAGGCCATGGACGGCGAGGCGGTGTCGGTGGGGCCGCCGTTCTTCAACCTGACCTTCACCCCGCTGCTGGTGCTGGCCCTGGCGGTGCTGCCGGCCGGGCCGCTGCTGGCCTGGAAACGCGGCAGCGCCAGCCTGGTGGCGCGCCGGCTGTGGATCGCCCTGGCCGCCGCCGTCGTCGTCGGCCTGGTCGCCTACGCCGTGGTCAGTCCGCGCAAGGCCTTGGCCAGCGCCGGCCTGGCCCTGGGCGCCTGGCTGATCGTCGGCGTGGCCTTGGAGCTGGTCGAGCGGACCCGCGCCTTCCGCGCCCCGTGGGCCGAGGTGCGCCGCCGCGCCGTCGGCCTGCCGCGCGGGGCCTGGGGCTCGACCCTGGCCCATGCCGGCCTGGGAATCTTCGTGCTGGGGGCGTCGTTCGAGACCGCCTGGCGGGTCGAGGCGGCGCAGGCCCTGAGCCTGGGCGGCCACGTGAGGCTCGGGGCCTATGAGCTGACCCTGGTCGATGTCGGCACGGTCGAGGGCCCCAACTACCTGGCCGAGCGCGGCCTGGTGCGCATCGTCCGCCGCGATGGCTCGCTGGCTTGCGAGGCCAAGCCCGAGCGGCGGTTCTATCCGACTGGCCGCCAGACCACCTCGGAAGTGGCGATCTGCGCCAAGGGCCTGGACGACCTCTATGTGGTGCTGGGCGAGCGGCGGGCCGGCGAGGGCGGCCAGCCGGCCTGGCTGGTGCGGGCCTATGTCAATCCATGGGTGCGGCTGATCTTCCTGGGCCCGCTGATCATGGCCCTGGGCGGGGTGGTGTCGCTGTCCGACCGCCGCCTGCGGTTCGGCGTGGCGCGCAAGGCGGAGGCGGCGGCGTGAGCGAGCCAATGTCCTTCCTTCTCCCCTTGCGGGAGAAGGTGGCCGCCGAAGGCGGTCGGATGAGGGGTTTCTCCGACCTGACCGCCGCGTTCGGCCGCGCCGCCGGCGCCGTACGACCCCTCATCCGTCGGCTTCGCCGCCACCTTCTCCCGCAAGGGGAGAAGGGAAGGCGGGGCGTTCGTCTGCTGTTCACGATCTTCGCCGCCGCCCTGTGCCTGGCCGCCGCCGCCGACCCCACCGAGCGGCTGGCCGATCCGGCCCAGGAGGCGCGGGCCCGGGCGATGTTCCGCGAGGTGCGCTGCCTGGTCTGCCAGAACGAGTCGATCGACGACTCCCAGG
>JAQGIN010000412.1 GCA_028291125.1 Caulobacter sp. | reverse complement strand
CGGCGGCCTGCGCCGCCTTGGCCAGGTCGACGGCGATGGCGGTGCCGTAGCCGCAGCCGGCGATGACCGGGATCCTGCCGGCCGTCTCGGCGACGGCGGCGGCCACCACCTGGGCCACTTCCGGCGGCGTCAGCGAGAAGAACTCGCCGGTGCCGCCGGCCGCGAACAGACCGGCCAGGTCGCGCTGCAGCATCCAGGCGCAGTGGTCGCGATAGGCGCTCTCGTTGAACTGCTGCTGGGCGTCGAAGTGGGTGACGGGGAACGACAGCAGGCCTTGGCCGATCTGCTGGGCCATTTCGGTCGGCGACATCTTGCTCATCAGATTCCCTCGCTAGGCGCCGGCCCTTGTCGATCGTCGGGGCGCGCCTCGGCGCCCCGACCTGCCGCGGCCGGTCACGACGGCGACGCTAGAAGCTGGCGCCCCGGCGGTCTAAGCCAAAGGCGCTATCGACCGATGCGGGTTTTGGCTTGATGTCGCCATTCGACCTTCATCCGGACCCTGACGGCTTGGCGAGCCAAAGGCCGGGGCCTAAAGAGAATCGGTCGATGTCGTTCTATCCTTGGTTCGCCGGCCCGGATCTTCGGATCGCCGCGAAACGCATCAATCCGTTTGCGCCGACAACTGACGAAATACCGATGCGCGCCCGGCATTTGTTGATGCGGCCTTAGCATTGGTTCCAAGCTGAGCCCGGCGCCTAGTCTCCACTCAAATAAAATGACCGGCATATGTCGGCGAATGCGGAGGGAGCGAACATATGGATCGCAGGAAATTTCTGTCGGCGACAGGTTTGGGCGCGGTTGCGCTTGGAACGGCGGCCAGTTCGGTCGTCGCCGCACCAAAGAAGATTACGCCCGCCGTCAAGGGCGGTCCCGCCAAGTTCAAGCTGGGTTGCCAAAGCGCCCCGTCGGACGACGAGCACTTCGCCTATTTCGCCCGCTACGGCGTGCGCAACTGCAGCGCCACCGCCAAGATCCTCGAGCCGGGCCGGATCTATCCGACCGTCGATGAGCTGAAGACGCTCAAGGACATGGGCGAGCGTCACGGCGTCAGCGTCGACATGGTCGACAGCGTGCTGCTCACCTCCTCGCATATCGACCGCGAGAAGAACCCGGCGATCATGCTGGCCCAGGATCCGCAACGCGACCGGGACATCGAAGCCTTCCAGACGCTGATCAAGAACTGCGCCGCCGCCGGCATACCGGCGGTGAAGTATAATATGAGCATCCTGGGCGTGCTGCGCAGCGGCAAGATCAAGGGCCGCGGCGACTCCGAATATTCGGCCTGGAACCTGGCCGAGGCCAAGCCCTCCACGCCCCTGACCCGAGCCGGGGTGGTCAACGCCGACCGGTTCTGGGAGCGGATCACCTATTTCCTCGACCGCGTGGCGCCCGTCGCCAAGGAGTACAAGGTCAAGATCGCCTGCCATCCGCAGGACCCAGGCGTGCCGCCCAGCGGCTACCAGGGAATCGACCGGGTGCTCGGCACCATCGACGGCCTGAAGAGGTTCATCACCATCAACGAGAACCCGTATCACGGGCTCAACTTCTGTCAGGGGACGGTGTCGGAGGATCTGCGTGATCCGGGGACCGAGATCTTCGATGTGATCCGCTATTTCGGAACCAGGAAGAAGATCTTCAACGTCCACTTCCGCAACATCAAAGGCCACCGCGACAACTTCGCCGAGGTGTTCCCCGACGAAGGTGACGTCAACTTCCTCGAGGCCATCAAGGTCTACAAGGAGGTGGGCTATGACGGCATGCTGATGCCCGACCACGTGCCCGAAATCCCCGGCAAGCCAGAGGCGCGGCTCGAGAACTTCGCCTTCGCCTACGGCTACATCCGCGGCCTGATCCAAGCCGCCGACCATCTGGCCTGAAACCCGCTAGCGGCCGGCTCGCCGGCGCTTCGTTTCGAGGGATACCCAATGTCACGACTGACAAAGCGCGCTTGCGCGTCGTCCGTGCTCGCCTTGAGCACGGTGTGGGCCGCCGCCGCGGCCGCCCAGACCGCTCAGGCTCAAGCGCCCGCGGCGGCCCACGCCCAGGCGGAAGCTTCGGCGGCCAATACGATCGAGGAGGTGGTGGTCACCGGCTCCCGCGTCGCCCGCGCCGGCTTTACGGCCCCGACCCCGGTGACGGTGCTGGGCGGCGACCAGCTGGCCGCCAGCAGCCCGACGACCCTGGGCGAGTCGCTCAAGCAGATTCCGGCGCTCAACAACTCGGTCGGGCCACGCGGGGCCCAAACCTCGTCGGGGCAGGGCGGGGCCTATCTCGACCTGCGCGGCCTAGGACCCAGCCGCACCCTGACCTTGCTGGACGGCCGCCGCTTCGTGCCTGGCGACGGCAGCGGTCTGGTCGACACCAACCTGTTCCCCCAGGCCCTGATCGAGCGGGTCGAGGTGGTGACCGGCGGCGCCTCGGCGGCCTATGGCTCCGACGCGGTCGGCGGGGTGGTCAACTTCATCCTCAACAAGAAGTTCGAGGGCTTCAAGGGCGAGGTCCAGGGCGGCGTTTCGAACTACAACGACGACTACGAGCAGAAGTACAACTTCGCCTATGGCAAGCGCCTGGCCGACGGGCGCGGCCACGTCATCGCCAGCCTGGAATACTTCAAGAGCAATGGGGTCGATCAGCGGCTTGATCGCCCCGTCGCCCAGAAGAGCTGTCAGGTGATCACCCTGCCGACCGGCTCGGCCACCTTGCGCGACTTCGCCTGCAACGTGCGGGTCTCCAACGCCAATTTCGGCGGCTTGATCACCAACACCGCCCTGGCCGGCACCACCTTCACCGCCGATGGTCAGCCGATCCCGTTCAACTACGGAGCCCTGCGCACCGGCTCGACCATGGTCGGCGGCGATGGGGTGATCCCGCAGTTCGCGCCCTTGAGCTCGGCGATCGACAAGCGCATCGCCTTCCTGCGCGGCAGCTGGGATCTGACGCCCAAGACCAACGTCTATCTCGAAGGCAGCTACGGCGTCGTGGCCCTGGGCTATCAGGTCGGCTCGTACCACAATCAGCTGGGCAACACGGCCCTGGCGATCCGCCGCGACAACGCCTTCCTGCCGACCTCGCTGCGCGACCGGATGACGGCTCTGAATCTACAGACCTTCAGTCTGGGCCGCTACGACAACGACATCCCTCAGAGCAAGGTGACCACCGACAACACCACCTACCGGCTGGTCGGCGGGATCAGCGGCGAGATCGCCAACTGGAAGTGGGACGGCTATTTCGAGCGCGGCGACAACAAGCGCAAGCTGCAGATCGGCAACGATCTGCTGCAGGCCCGCTATGTCGAGGCCGCCGACGCGGTGATCAGTCCGACGACCGGCGCGATCGTCTGCCGCTCCAGCCTGACCACGCCGGGCAACGGCTGCGTGCCGATCAACGTCTTCGGCTATCACCCGCCCAGCGATGGCGCGTTCCGCTACATCACCGCCACCAACGCGGCGATCCAGAAGTCCTACGAGCATCTGGCGGCCTTCAACCTGTCGGGCGAGCCGTTCTCGACCTGGGCGGGTCCGGTGTCGCTGGCGCTCGGCGCCGAATATCGCGAGCAGGGTTTCGACCAGAAGGTCGACGGCCTGTCGGAGACCTTCAACCCGGTGACCAACAGCCCCGGCCCCTTCCGGGTCGGCAATCCAAAGGCCCAGTCGGGCAGCTACAACATCAAGGAAGGCTACGTCGAGACCGTGGTCCCGCTGGCCAAGGACATGGCCTGGGCCAAGGAGCTCGAGCTCAACGCGGCGGCGCGCTACACCGACTACAGCACCAGCGGCGGCGTCACGACCTGGAAGGTCGGGCTGTCCTACGCCCCGATCGACGGCCTGCGGTTCAGGGCCACGCGGTCGAAGGATATCCGCGCGCCCAACCTCTACGAGCTCTATCAGAAGGGCCAGTCCAACTACATCGTGTCGATTTTCGACCGGGTGCGCGGCGTGACGGCGACCAACGTCAAGCAGCTGCAACTGGGCAATCCGAACCTAGTGCCCGAGGAAGCCGAGACGACCACCTTCGGCGTCGTCTACCAGCCCAGCTTCGCGCCGGGCCTGGGGCTGTCGATCGACTACTACAACATCGACATCCAGAACGCGATTTCCACGCCCTCGGCCCAGCAGCTGATCGACGATTGCGCGGCCGGCGCCCAGGCGCGCTGCGCCTTCCTCTATCGCGACGCCAACGGCGGCTTGATCGGCGTTGATTTGGTCAATCTCAACCTGTCGGCCTTCAAGACCCGCGGCGTGGATATCGAGGCCAGCTATGGCTTCGACCTCGCGGCGATCAAGGAGACCTTGCCGGGGCGGATCAACGCCCGGGTGATCGGCAGCTATGTCGACACCTTCACCAGCATCGTGCCGGGCACCCCGGTGGTGAACCGGGCGGGCGAGGCGAACAATCCGCAATGGCGGTGGAACGCCCAGGCGACCTACGACGCCGACCCTTGGTCGCTGTTTGTCCAGGCCCGTTATACCGGCGAGGTGTCCTACGACTTGAGCACGGCGGCGACCGATCTGCCGCAGTTGAAGATCAAGCCCGAGACGCTGATCGACACCCGGGTCTCCTACAAGCTGCCGACCGCCAGCGGCGCCTGGACGGCCTATTTCAGCGTCACCAACGTCTTCAACAACCTGCCGCCGGCGTTCGCGCCGACCGCGGGGTCCTACGACCCGATCGGCCGCTTCTACCGAACCGGCGTGAAGTTCAGCTATTGATCGAGGACGGCGTCGGGGTCTTGCGTGACGCGTCCTAGGCCTCGACGGCCAGGACGCGGGCGCGGGCTTCCAGGGCGGTCCAGCGGAGGGCCTCGCCGCACCGATGCGGTTGTCGTCGAGCCTGGCAGGGCCGCGGCGCTTCGCCAGGCTCGACGACGATTTTCGATCGACCGTGGCGATTTGCATCGCCGCCGCGTTAAGGCTTGCGGTGGTCGTCTCCTCCAGGTCGGCGGCGTCGGTCGTACGTCGGAACCGGCAGGGCGCCGCGCCTTTCGTCGCGTCCTGAAGGAGCATCGCCTTGTTCGTCCAAATACCGCCGCCGGCGGCCGTCGCCCCGTCGGCTTGGGCATGCGAGGCTCGAGGCCCGATCGCCTCGCCGGCCGCGCTGAAGCCCGGGCTCTATCGTCTGGATCCTCGGCGCACGCGCGTGTCGTTCAAGGTGTCGCGGATCGGGCCGACGTCGATCCGCGGCGTGTTCCAGGACGCGTCGGGCGCCCTGACCGTCCGCGACCACGACCCGACCTTGATCGAACTCAACGTTAGCTTGCCCGTGGCGCGCGTGAAGGCCTCCAGCGCCTCGGCCACCGCGGCCTTGAAGAGCGCCGCCATGCTCGACAGCGTCACCTATCCGACCATCGGCTTTCAATCGACGCGCGTGGTGGTCACCGGGGC
>JAQGIN010000408.1 GCA_028291125.1 Caulobacter sp. | reverse complement strand
AGGCGGATGTCGAGCACGGCGCCGTGCAGGGACTGGCTGGTGGCGGCCAGGGCGACCGCCTCCTCGACGGTGCCGACCGGGCCGATGATCTCGAAGCCCTCGGCCTCGAGGGCCCGGCGAAAGTCGTCGGCCAGGCCGCTGTCGGTCTCGGCCAGCAGCACCTTGCGGCGGGCCGGCTTGTCGCCGGGCGCCGTCGACGCCTCGGCGCGACGCGGGCTGATGGAAAACTCCGTCGACATCGAATGCTCACCCGAACGCGCGGCCGAGGAGACCCCGGCCGCTGTGACGCTTAGGACACTTTCAGGTTGTCGTCCGTCGACCAGTCGACTTTCGCCGCCGGCGTTAACGACAAACGGTGCGTTCGTAGACGGCGCCGCTATAGCGGTCGTATTCGCGGGTCCGCCAGCAGTCGCGGCCATAGCCGTAACCGTAACCGTAGCCGCGCGGGGCGTAGTAGCGCGGCGGGGGCGGGGGCGCGTAGTCATAGCCGTAACCATAGGCCGGCTGCGAATAGTAGCGTCCGCCGCGGCTATTGCCGTTGCTGGCGATCGCCGCGCCCAGGGCCAGACCGACGACGCCGGCCACCAGGGCGGCGTCGCCGTTGTTGTTGTGGCGGCGGTGATTGTAATAGCCGCGGGAATCGGCCGAGGCGGCGCTGGCGCCGGCCACCATGGCGAGGGCGGCGAGACCGGCGGCGACGCGGCCGATCGTGGTCTTGAGGGCGATGTTCATCACGGGCCTCCTGTCGGCGAACTCCGCAACGGCGGGTTCGCCTCGATCCTTGGCTCGCAGCATCGCGCCGCGCGGCTGAACCGGGCCTGAACGGCGTCGTCAGCTTGGCGCGCCCGCGCCGAAGACTTGGCGCCGGTTTGTTCACCTTTTTGCGGGACGCTGGCGGCTCGAAGGGTCAAAGGATCCGGCGAGTCGCGCGGAGAACAGGGGTTTCCATGACACGCAACGTGGCGTTCACGGCCGGCGAGGCCCTGCAGGTGCTGTCCTTCGAGGTCGGCACCCAGACCTATTGCGTTCCCGTCGGCACCGTCCGCGAGATCCGCGGCGTCACCCCCGCCACCCAGCTGCCCGACGCGCCGCCCTATGTGCGCGGCGTCATCAACCTGCGCGGCCAGGTGATGCCGGTCATCGACCTGTCGGCCCGGCTCGGCAAGGGCTTGGCCCAGGACGGTCCGCGCCAGGTGATCATCGTCATCGAGAGCCGCGACGACGTCGCCGGCCTGCTGGTCGACGCCGTCTGCGACAGCTTCATCGTCGCCCCCGAACAGATCAACGCCCCGCCGTCGATGGGCGAGGACGCCTCGCCGCTGGTCTCGGCGGTGATCACCTCCGACGAGGGCATGGTGGTGCTGCTGTCGGTCGACGCCATCATCCCGGAAAAGGCCGCCATGGCCGCCGCCCAAGCCGCCTAAACCGAACAATTGTTCGAATAGTCCTTCCACTCTCCCCCGCCCCGACGCTAGGCTCGCCAAAAGCCGACCGGGAGAGAGACGCATGAAGGCCGCGGTGCTGCGCGAGGTGGGCAAGCCCCTCCAGATCGAAACCGTGGCCATCGGCAAGCCCGGCCCCCGCGAGGTGCTGATCCGCACCAAGGCCGCCGGGGTCTGCCATTCCGACCTGCACTTCATCGAAGGCTCCTACCCCCACCCGCTGCCCGCCGTGCTGGGGCACGAGAGCGCCGGGGTCGTCGAGGCGGTCGGCGACGAGGTCCGCACCGTCAAGGTCGGCGACCATGTCATCACCTGCCTGTCGGTCTATTGCGGCCACTGCGAGGTCTGCCTCACCGGCCATATGAGCCTGTGCATAAGCTCGGAGACCAAGCGCCCCAAGGGCGCCGAGCCGCGGCTGTACAAGGAGGGCGGTGACGACCCCCGCATGGCGCAGTTCCTCAACCTGTCGTCGTTCGCCGAGCTGATGCTGGTGCACGAGCACGCCTGCGTCGCCATCCGCAAGGACATGCCGTTCGACCGCGCCGCCTTGATCGGCTGCTCGGTGACCACCGGGGTCGGGGCGGTGATCCACACCTCGAACGTGCGGCCGGGCGAGACCGTGGCGGTGATCGGCTGCGGCGGCGTCGGCCTGGCGGCGATCAACGGCGCGGCCATCGCCGGGGCCGGCCGGATCATCGCCATCGACCGCGTGCCCAGCAAGCTGGCCCTGGCCAAGACCTTCGGCGCCACCGACGTCATCAACGCCGGCGAGGGCGACGTGGTGGCCCAGGTTCAGGAGCTGACCGGCGGCGGCGTGCACCACAGCTTCGAGGCCATCGGCCTGAAGGTCACGGCCGAGCAGGCGTTCAAGATGCTGCGCCGCGGCGGCACGGCCAACATCATCGGCATGATCCCGGTCGGCACGATGATCGAGCTGCACGGCCCCGACTTCCTCGGCGAGAAGGGGATCCAGGGCAGCATGATGGGCTCCAACCGCTTCCCGGTCGACATGCCGCGCTTCGTCGACTTCTACATGGCCGGCAAGCTGAAGCTGGACGACCTGATCTCGCGCCGCATCAAGCTGGAGGAGGTCAATTCGGCCTTCGACGAACTGAAGCGCGGCGAGCTGGCGCGGTCGGTGATCGTGTTCGACTGAAGGGGGAAGACCTCCCTTCCCCCCCTAGGCCCATCATCCCCGCGAAAGCGGGGACCCAGGTGTTTTATCGTCGAGCGCCTGAGGTTTCAGAAAAAGCCTGGGCCCCCGCTTCCGCGGGGATGATGGGCGTTGGGGATAGGCGGAAGGACGTCTACCGCAGCGACGCCGTCCGCAGATTCGGGCCGCCGGCGCTGGCCAGGGCCCGGCTCGGCGTTTCGCCATCGGCCGCCAGCAGGGCGTCGACATGGGCCTTCTGGGCCTTGAACGCCGCCAGTTCGCGCCCGGCCAGGATGGTGCCCTGCGGCACCTTGGCCCCGATCGGATTGACCCGCTTGCCGTTCAGCCAGACCTCGTAGTGCAGGTGCGGGCCGGTCGCCAGGCCGGTGGAGCCGACATAGGCCACCACTTGGCCCTGGCGCACTCGGCTGCCGGCGTGGATGCCGGGGGCGTAGCGCGAGATGTGGCCGTAGCCGGTGTCCCACTGGCCCTGGTGGCGGATGCGCAGCCAGTTGCCGTAGCCGGCCCAGCGCTTGGCCTCCAGCACCACCCCGTCGCCGGCGGCGAGGATCGGCGTGCCCGTGCCGGCCCCGAAGTCGACGCCCTGGTGGGCGCGGGTGTAGCCCAGCACCGGATGCTTGCGCAGGCCGAACACCGAGGTGATGCGCGCCCCGTCGACCGGGGTGCGCAGCAGGAAGCCTTTGATGTTCTTGCCCATTTCGTCGAAGAACTGCGGCTTGCCGTCGCGCGTGAAGGCGTAGAAGCGCTGGCCCTTGACCTCGGCGTACTGCAGCTCGCCGACCTCGACGGTGCGGCCGCTCTCGCTGACCTTGCGGTCGAACACCAGGCAGAACGGATCGCCGGCCTGGATGTCGCGCGAGAAGTCGATCTTGTGGGCGAACAGCTGGCTGGCCGCGCGGATCACCGCCGGCGAGGCGCCGGCCCGAGCGGCGCTCTCGTACAGCGAGCCCTGCATGTCGCCGCAGGCCACGGCGGTCTGGTCGCTGACCTTCTCCTCCAGCTCGCGCAGGCGCAGGGCGCCGTCGAAGGTGCGCGAGACGGTGATGGCGGTGGCGGGACCGGTGCGCATCGACAGGCCGATCAGCCGGGCCGGGCCGCGCTGGCCGCGCGGCCGGGCGACGGCGGCCTCGAAGGCCAGGCCGGCCTTGATGTTGACGGTGTCGATGGCGCTGGCCAGGGTGGTGACCACCCGGCGGGCGTCGTCGGGGGCGACCCCGGCCCGGCGCACGGCGCCCTCCAGGGTCTCGCCGGGCTGGACCTTGACCGGCACGCTGTGCGGGCGGTCGAAGCCGGGCTGGGCCTCGGCGCGGGCGAAGGCGGTGTGCTGCAGGGCGGCTAGGGAGGCGGCGTCCGGCGTCGGCTTGACCGGCGGCTTGGCGTCGCCGGCGACCAGCTTCCACCCAACCGCGACGACGACCAGACCGGCCACCGCCACCAGCACGCTGGGCGCGAGGCGCAAGGTCGGGCGTCGCGGATCAAATTCCTGCATCGGTCCCCCGTTCGGTGCGGCCCGCTCGGTTACACGTGACATGGCCAGGCGCCCCCCGGCTTCGCTCGTCTCGGACCCGGCTGACGCCGCCTCCGCACGGCCGGACTATTGGGCGCTTCGCCCCTCTTGTCACGACCGCGTTAACCCTAAGGCGCCCGCTGCGGCGATGCGCCGCCCTCAACGAAAAACGCCCGCCGAGCCGGCGGGCGTCTTCGTCGGTCAAAACCCGCAACGCCTAGGCGACGTTGACGTTGACGCTCTCGTTCGGGTCGCGCAGCACATAGCCGCGGCCCCAGACGGTTTCGATGTGGTGCTTGCCCTGGGCCGAGGCCGCCAGCTTCTTGCGCAGCTTGCAGATGAAGACGTCGATGATCTTCAGCTCGGGCTCGTCCATGCCGCCGTAGAGATGGTTGAGGAACATCTCCTTGGTCAGGGTGGTGCCCTTGCGCAGCGAGAGCAGCTCGAGCATCTGATATTCCTTGCCGGTCAGATGCACGCGGTTGTTGTTCACCTCGACGGTCTTGGCGTCGAGATTGACCGTGATGTCGCCGGTCTTGATGACCGATTGCGCGTGACCCTTCGAACGACGGACCACGGCGTGGATGCGCGCGATCATCTCGTCCTTGTGGAACGGCTTGGTCATGTAGTCGTCGGCGCCGCTGCCGAAGGTCTTGACCTTGGTGTCGATCTCCGACGAGCCCGACAGGATCATGATCGGCGTGTTCACCTTGCCCACCCGCAGGGTGCGCAGGACATCGAGACCGCTCATGTCGGGCAGATTCAGGTCCAGCAGGATCAGATCGTAGTCATAGATCTTGCCCAGATCGACGCCTTCTTCACCCAGATCCGTCGTGTAGACGTTGAAGCCCTCAGACTTCAGCATCAACTCGATGGTCTGCGCGGTAGCGCTGTCATCCTCAATCAACAGTACGCGCATCGACCCCTCCCCGCCATACGGCGGAATTCTTCAATGTTTGGGCGGAATGCGCCCCTCAAACCCGACGGCTACTTTGACGACTAGTTAATTTAAGACTGGTTAATGGTGAATGGCGTCGCTGGCTCAATCGTTAATCTGATTTGTGAAATCGGGGCAAGGGGCGCTGAGTCCGATCAGACTCAATTTCTGAATTTTTCCTTAAAGCTCCGAAAACCCAAGCCAGCCCGCCTGTCTGAGCCTCGCGACCGAGGCCCGGGACACCGGAACCGACAGGTTATTGACCAGGATTAGGCGGATTTTGCGGCCTTCGGTCACAGCCCCTGCGACAGCATGACGGGCCACCCACCACGATCTGTGCACCTGCAGGCCCTCGACCTGCGACAAGGCGGCCATGGCCTGGCCGAACGTAGCGTGAACCAGGCGCGATCCGTCCGCTCGGTGGACGCGGACATAATGGTCCTCCATCTGCAGGCAGAGCAGCGATTCGCTGGCGATCTCCGCCGCCAGGGGCGTCTTGGCGGCGGTGACGACGGCCGGGCCCGGCGTCGGGCGCAGCAGGTCGCGGCGCAGCGCCGCCTGGGCCAGCACCAGGGGCGCGGCCACCACCAGGCACTGGCCGTACCAGTCCAGCGGCGAATAGCTTTTCAGGAACGGCCACAGGCCGCGGGCGATCAGCGCCACCGCCAGGGCCAACGGCGCGGCGACGATCACCGCCCCGGCGGCCAGCGAGAACCAGCGCGGCAACCGCGCCCGGTCACCCAGCCACAGGACCAGCCGCAGCCCGACCCCGAACAGCACCGCCCCGATCCACAGGCAGCCCACCCAATAGGCGACCCGCACCTGGGGCGCGGCGCTGAGATAGCTGCCGAACGGGCCGGCCAGGCCCAGGAACAGGCCCGCCAGGGTGGCGACGGTCAGGTCGACCGCCCAGTCGCGGGCGGTTCCGATCAGCGGCTGGGCGGAGGCGGCCATCGTCGACCTATAGCCACCCTTGGCCCGCTTGCGAACCCATTCGCCCGTTGGCGAAACGGCCGTGGCCCCAGCGGCGGAGGACGGCGAGATGCCTGTCTCGCAAGGAGCGCTCCATGATGCCCATCCCCTCTCCCGTCCTCACCGCCGCCCGTCGCGTCGCCGTCTCCACCGGCGCGGCCGGGCTTATCCTGACCGGCATGATCGTGTTCGGAACACGGCCGCCACCGCCGCCGATGCGCGCCATCACCGACGTCGCCGTCGCCCAGGCCCGGAGTCAGCCGCTGCCGCCGCTGCGGCGCTACGCCGCCCGCGACGGCGCCGCCCTCGCCTACCGCCTGTTCGAGCCCGCCGCCGCGCCAAGCCGACCGCCGCTGGTGGCGGTGCTGGTGCATGGCTCGGGCGGCTCCAGCGCCAATATGAACGTCCTTGGCCACGCCCTGGCCGCTCGGGGCGTGCCGACCGTGGCCATGGACATCCGCGGCCACGGTGCTTCGGGCCGTCGCGGCGACATCGACCATATCGGCCAGCTGGAAGACGACCTCGCCGACCTGACCGCCGGGGTCAAAGGCCGCTATCCCGGGGCTCGCCTGGTCCTGGTCGGCCACTCCTCCGGCGGCGGCTTCGTGCTGCGGGCGGCGGGCGAGCCCGTCGGCGAGGCCTTCGACCGTTTCGTGCTGCTGGCCCCCTATCTGGGTCACGACCAGCCGACCACCCGCCCGGCCAGCGGCGGCTGGGTGGCGGTCTATATGCCGCGGATCATCGCCCTGAGTATCCTCAACCGCTTCGGGATCACCGCCTTCAACGGCCTGCCGGTGCTGGCCTTCGCCCTGCCGGCGGGTATTTCGGCGGGCAAGGCGACGCCGTTCTGGTCCTACCGCCTGATGGAGAATTTCGGCCCCCACGAGACGGGGCTGACGTTCCGCCGGCCGGCCTATCTGGTCGACGCCGACCGGGCCGCCGGCCCGATCGCCGTCCTCGCCGGTCGCCAGGACGAAAGCTTCTACGCCGACCGCTATCCGGCCGCGTTCAGCCCGTCAAAGCACCCCGTCGCGGTCACCCTGATCTCCGGCGTCGGCCATATGGGCCTGATCGGCGATCCGCGCGCTTTGCCACAGGTGACGGGAGCCATTGTCGGCCACACCTTCACACCTGGTTAAAGCTCGCGGGAGACACTGGAGCTCAGCTGTTGGGGAACTGGAATCACCCGTCTTGCGTAGCCTGATCGCCGCCGTCGAGCGCATCGACCCGCTGACCGTCTCCGGACGCGTCGCGGCCGTCAACGGCCTGCTCATCGAGGCCCGCGGCGGCCTGACGCGGCTGGCCGTCGGGGCGCGGGCCGAGATCGATCGCCTGGGCCATCCGCCGCTGCAGGCCGAGGTGGTCGGCTTCCGCGAGACCCGGGCCCTGCTGATGCCGTTCGGCCCGGTCGAGGGCGTCGCCCCCGGGGCCGAGATCCGCATCCAGCCGGAAGGCGCCAGCGTCCGCCCGACCAAGGCCTGGCTGGGCCGGATCATCAACGCCTTTGGCGATCCGATCGACGGCCTGGGGCCCCTGCCCCAGGGCGAGGTGCCCTATCCGCTGCGCGCCGCGCCGCCGCCCGCCCACGCCCGCGGCCGGGTCGGCGAGCGCCTCGACCTTGGCGTGCGGTCGATGAACGTCTTCACCACCGTCTGCCGCGGCCAGCGCCTGGGCATCTTCGCCGGCTCGGGCGTCGGCAAGTCGGTGCTGCTGTCGATGCTGGCCAAGGAGGCCACCTGCGACGCCGTCGTCGTCGGCCTGATCGGCGAACGCGGCCGCGAGGTGCGCGAATTCATCGAGGAGACGCTGGGCGAGGAAGGCCTGCGCCGCGCCATCGTCGTGGTCGCCACCTCCGACGAGCCCGCCCTCACCCGCCGCCAGGCCGCCTACATGACCCTGGCGATCGCCGAATATCTGCGTGACCAGGACCAGGAGGTCCTGTGCCTGATGGACTCGGTGACCCGCTTCGCCATGGCCCAGCGCGAGATCGGCCTGGCCGCCGGCGAGCCGCCGACCACCAAGGGCTATACCCCCACCGTGTTCACCGAACTGCCCAAGCTGCTGGAACGGGCCGGGCCCGGACCGGTGCGCCCCGACGGCACGGTGGCCGCGCCGATCACCGCCCTGTTCACGGTGCTGGTCGACGGCGACGACCACAACGAGCCGATCGCCGACGCCACCCGCGGCATTCTCGACGGCCACATCGTCATGGAGCGGGCCATCGCCGAGCGCGGCCGCTTCCCGGCCATCAACGTGCTGAAATCGATCTCGCGGACCATGCCGGGCTGCCAGCTCCCGCACGAGCGCGAGATCGTCAAGGGCGCCCGCCAGATCCTGGCCGCCTATTCCAACATGGAGGAGCTGATCCGCATCGGCGCCTACCGGGCCGGGGCCGATCCGGTCATCGACCGCGCCATCCGCCTCAATCCGGCCCTCGAGGCCTTCCTCGGCCAGGACAAGGACGAGGCCACCAGCCTCGACGACTCCTTCGCCGGTCTCGGCTACATCCTGGAAAGCGATCCGCAATGAGCAAGTGGGCCGCCTCGCTGATCCGCATCTCCAACCACGAGGTGGAGACCCTGCAGAAACGCCTCGCCGAGATCGTCGAGCGGCGAATCACGGCCGAGATGCGCATCGCCACGCTGCAGGCCGAGGCCGAGGTCGAGGGCAAGCGGGCCGAGGCCAGCGTCGACGCCGGCTGGTACATGATCGGCTATCGCGCCGGGCTGCAGCACCGCAAGGCCGAGGCCCAGGCGCTGATCGACCAGGCCCTGATCGAGGAGGCCGGGGCCCGCGACGCCCTCGCCCAGGCCTTCGAGGACCTGAAGAAATACGAGCACGTGGCCGAGGCGGCCAAGGTCGCCCAGGTCAAGCTGGCCGGACGGCTGGAGACGGCGGCGCTGGACGAGCTGGGCCTGC
>JAQGIN010000405.1 GCA_028291125.1 Caulobacter sp. | reverse complement strand
GCCCCGGTGGCCGAGGTCCGCATCGCCGGCCGCAACACCCGCGGCGTGATCATCTTCCGCACCGCGGCGGACGAGCACGTCGTCTCGGTGGAGCGCCTGGCCGAAAGCGAAGCCAGCGGCGACGACGAGGCGGCTGACGAGCTTCCCGATGACGGCGCACCTGACGGCGGCGCGCCAGAGGTCGACGGCGGACCCGGCGAATGATGCGGATCGGCCTCTACCCGGGCACCTTCGATCCGATCACCAATGGCCATGTCGACATCGTCGGCCGGGCGGTCAAGCTGGTGGACAAGCTGGTCATCGGCGTGGCGGTGAACAGCGGCAAGGGGCCGATGTTCACCTTGGACGAGCGGGTGGCCATGGTCCGCGAGGAGACGGCCAGGTTCTCGGACGCCGCGCAGATCGTGGTCCTGCCCTTCGACAGCCTGCTGATGCATTTCGCCGAGCAGGTAGGCGCCAGCATGATCGTGCGCGGCCTACGGGCGGTGGCCGACTTCGAATACGAATTCCAGATGACGGCCATGAACCAGCAACTCGACCGCGAGATCGAGACGGTGTTCCTGATGGCCGACCCGCGCCACCAGGCGATCGCCTCGCGGCTGGTCAAGGAGATCGCCGCGCTCGGCGGCGACATCTCCAAATTCGTTCCATCGAAAGTCGCCGAACAACTTGTGGCCAAGGTTCGCAAGCCATAAGCGACGACCTATCGTGGCGCGGGGGCGGCCGATCTAGGGCCCCCACGCCGTCTAGTCCGAGGATATCCATGAAGCTCGCCGCCGTTTCCGCCGCCGCCGTCCTGGCGTTCGCCATGGTCGCCGCCTCGGCGATTGCCGCGCCGCCCTCGGAGGCCGGATGGCGGACCCCCGATCCCCAGAACGTGTTGGTCATCGACACCAACAAGGGCCGGATCATCGCCGAACTGTCCCCAGAGGCGGCGCCGGCCCATGCCGAGCGCGTGCGCGAACTGGCCAAGGCCCACTTCTATGACGGTCTGAGCTTCTTCCGGGTCATCGACAGCTTCATGGCCCAGACCGGCGATCCGCAGAACACCGGGGCCGGCGGCTCGGACAAGCCCAATCTGGTCGGCGAGTTCACCTTCCGCCGCGGCGTCGCCGATTCCGCCTTCGCGCCGCTGCCCAAGACCGGGGCGGCCGAGACCGGCTTCGTCGGCGCCCTGCCGGTGACCAGTCAGCCCAGCGCCCTGGCGGCCCTGACCGCCGACGGCAAGGTCGCCGCCTGGGGCAATTTCTGTCCCGGCGTGCTGGGCATGGCCCGGGCCAACGACCCGGACTCCGCCAACAGCCAGTTCTTCTTCATGCGCCAGCACTATCCGACGCTCGACAAGACCTACACCGCCTTTGGCCGGGCCCTCAGCGGCCTCGACGTCATCCGGGCGATCAAGGCCGGCGAGCCGGTGGTCGAGCCGCAGGACAAGATGCTGACCGTGCGGGTTCTGGCCGACCTGCCGGCCGCCGAGCGCCCCAGCGTCCAGGTCATGGACACCCACAGCCCCGCCTTCCTGGCCCTGGTGGACAAGCGCCGGGCCGAGCAGGGCGGCGCGTTCAATATCTGCGACCTCGACATTCCGGTGAGGATCAAATGACCCATCCCCTGGCCGCCGGCCTGGCGCTCGCGCTCGCCGTCGTGGCCGGCCCCGCGGTCGCCGCGACGCCCGGCGCCGCCGACTGGCGGACTCCGGCGGCCGACGACATCCTGGTCATCGACACCAACAAGGGCCGGGTGATCGTCGAGCTGATCCCCGAGGTCGCCCCGGGCCATGTCGCCCGCATCCGCGAGCTGACGCGGGCCGGGGTCTATGACGGCCGCACCTTCTTCCGGGTCATCGACCGCTTCATGGCCCAGACCGGCGACCCCAAGGACACCGGCGACGGCGCCAGCGACAAGCCCAACCTCAAGGCCGAATTCACCTTCCGCCGCGCGGCCGACAGCCGCTTCGTGGCGGTCGCCGCCCCGGCCGGTCTCGAGACCGGCTTGCTGGCTTCGTTGCCGGTGGTCAGCCAGGCCTGGAGCTGGCACGACGTCACCTCCGACGGCAAGGTCGCGGCCTGGGGGACCTATTGCCCGGGTGTGGTCGGCATGGCCCGCGACGAGGATCAAAATTCGGCCAACAGCCAGTTCTTCCTGATGCGCCAGCCCTATCCGTCGCTCGACAAGCGCTACACCGCCTTTGGCCGGGTCATCGCCGGGCTGGAGACGGTGCGCGCCGTCAAGACCGGCGAGCCGGTGACCGCGCCGCAGGATCGCATGCTCAAGGCCCGTCTATTGTCGGATATTCCGGCCGCCGAACGCCCGAAGATCAGAATCGTCGACCCCAAGGGGCCTTGGTTCCAAGCCGAGGTGCGACAAAAGCGCGCTCTGCGCGGGGCCGATTTCTCGGTCTGCGACATCGACATCCCGGTTCAGGTGCAGTAATCGCGCCCTGGTCCGCCGCACCCGATCGCCTGCATATGCGTTGCATTAAGGTGGGTGTGGCAGGCTCCCGCTCGGCGCGAAAGCGCGCTAGACACTGCGCTGCAGTTGATTCCGAAGGATGACCATGTCGGCCGATCTCGAAAACACCCTGATCCTGACGCTCGAGAATGGTCCGGTGACCATCCGTCTTCGCCC
The DNA here is from genome assembly GCA_028291125.1 of Caulobacter sp. GTDB lineage: Bacteria > Pseudomonadota > Alphaproteobacteria > Caulobacterales > Caulobacteraceae > Caulobacter. The sequence goes on along the minus strand of JAQGIN010000405.1, from coordinate 680 downwards.
CGATCTCGCGCCCGGTCACGTGGAGCGGATCAAGGAGCTGGTCCGCGAGGGCTTCTATGACGGTGTGGTGTTCCACCGCGTGATCCCCGGCTTCATGGCCCAAGGCGGCGATCCGTCCGGCACCGGCCGCGGCGGCTCAGACAAGCCCGACATCGCCGCCGAGTTCAGCAAGACCGCCCACGTGCGCGGCATCTGCTCGATGGCCCGCACCCCCGATCCGAACTCGGCCAACAGCCAGTTCTTCATCGTCTTCGACGACGCCACCTTCCTCGACGGCCAGTACACGGTGTGGGGCGAGGTGGTCGAAGGCATGGAGCATGTCGACGCCCTGCCCAAGGGCGAGCCGCCGGCCGAACCGGGCGCGATCCTCAGCGCCAAGATCGCCGCCGACGCCTGAACGTCGCGGCCGTGAGCCAGATGGCGGCCTTGCGCGTTGATCGCGCATGGCCGCCAAGCTCAAGGTTTTCGTCACCTCCGATGGTCTGACCGACTATGTCGTCGCGACCTCGTCGCGGCCCAAGGCGCTCGACGCCTGGGGCGTGCGCCAAGACCTGTTCAAGTCGGGCGAGGCCCACGAGGTCACCGACCCGGCCCTGGTCGCCCAGGCCCAGGCCCAGCCGGGCGAGGTGCTGCAGCGACCGGCCGCGGTCAGCGGCGCCTTGAAGGCCCTGAAGGCCGCC
>JAQGIN010000402.1 GCA_028291125.1 Caulobacter sp. | reverse complement strand
CGACGAACTGCTCGCCCAGCTTGTTGAAGCCGGCGCGAAACAGCGGGCCGACGGTCAGGGCGGCGAAGAAGCCGTAGACCACGGTCGGCACCCCGGCCAGGATCTCGAGCAGCGGCTTGACCGTCGAACGAACGCCGCGGGCGGCGTATTCCGACAGATAGATCGCCGAATAGAGGCCAACCGGCGCGGCCACCATCATGGCGATGATCATCACCAGGAAGGTGCCGGCGAACAGCGGCACGGCCCCGAAGGCCCCCGCCGAGGCCACCTGATCGCTGCGCATGGCGATCTGCGGGCTCCATTCGAGACCGAACAGGAAGTCGATCGGCGACACGCTCTGGAAGAAGCGCCAGCTTTCCCAGACCAGCGACAGCACGATGCCCAGGGTGGTCAGCACCGCCGCCACCGAACAGGCGATCAGCACCCCGGCGATCCAGCCCTCGACCCGGTTGCGGGCGCGGAATTCCAGCGAGACGCGCGGCACGGCCAGCAGGAAGCCGGCCAGGGCGACAGCGGCGGCCAGGGCGATGACCGAGAAGCGGATGATGGCGTCGAGGCGTCGGGCCTCGGCGACCTTGGCGTCGAGCGCCGTCTTCAGCGCCCCGTCATAGCTGACCTCGCTGGTCGAGACCTTGCTGGCGAGGGCCTGGACGTCGCTGAAGAACACCGCCTGGCGATCGGGCGTCAGGGCCTGAACGGCGGCCGGGCGCTCGGTCTGCAGCAGATAGGCCTCGACCCGCCCGCCGAACATCGCCGCCAGCAGCAGCAGCAGGGCGGCTGGGGCGCCGGCCCAGAGGGCGGCGTAGAGGCCGTAATAGTTGGGCAGCGAGTGCAGCTTGGCGGGCGCGCCGCCGGCCGCGGCCAGGGCGCGGCGTCGACCGGCCATGAAGGCGGCGGTCGCGAACAACGCCAACAGGAGGAGCGAAAGCCAGGTCAGCATGGGGGCGGCGGGTCTTGCGCGAGGGTTGCGAGAACGGCGCACGACGCACCGCTTCGCCCAAGCGATCTATGAGCGCCGGGCGCTGTGCTTATGCGACATTATCATGACACTTTAGCGACAGCCTCCGGCCGGGGCTCCTCCGGCTCGCTGGCGGCCTCGGCCTTGGCCATCGGGAAATAGACCCCGAAGGTCGCGCCCTCGCCCTGCACGCTCTCGACGCACAGTCCGCCGCGGTGACGGTTCATGATGTGCTTGACGATGGCCAGGCCCAGGCCGGTGCCCGAACGCTCGCCGCTCTTCTGGCCCTCGACGCGGTAGAAGCGCTCGGTCAGGCGCGGCAGGTGCTCGCGGGCCATGCCCGGACCGTGGTCGGTGACCCGCAGCACGCCGTAGCGCTCGTCGCCGGCGTGGTCGGGGGTCAGCAGCGACAGGCGGGCGGCGGCCGGGTCGCGGGCCGAGGCGGCGATCTCGGCGCTGAGCCCCGGATAGACCTCCACCTGCACGACGCCGTCGCGCGGCGTGTACTTGATGGCGTTGTCGACCAGGTTCTGGATCACCTGGACGATCTGGTCGCGGTCGCCTTCGATCACCGCCGCGCCGCGCGGCGGCAGCACCGGCTCCAGCCGCACCGCCTTGTCGCGGGCCAACGGGGCCAGGGCGTCGATGACGTCGACCGCCGCCATGGCCAGGTCGACGCGGCCCAGCGGGGCGATGTGCTCGTTGAGCTCGATGCGCGACAGGCTCATCAGGTCGTCGATCAGTCGGGCCATGCGCTCGGCCTGGGCCTGCATGATGGCCAGGAACTTGTCCCGCGCCCCGGCGTCGTCCTTGGCGTGGCCGCGCAGGGTCTCGATGAAGCCCGACAGCGAGGCCAGCGGCGTGCGCAGTTCGTGGCTGGCGTTGGCCAGGAAGTCGGCGCGGGTGCGCTCGCTGCGGCGGGCGTCGGTCTCGTCGCGCAGCACCAGCAGGGCCAGGCGCGCGCCGTCGGCGTCGGGCCCCAGCGGCCGGGCGTGGGCGATCCACGTGCGGCCCTGGGCGCCGCCGGTGACATAGTCCACCGAACCCTCGACACCGCCGAACAGGCTCTCGTCGACCGCCTCCAGCACCTTGGGGTTGCGCACCGCGGTGACCAGCAGGCCGCCCTGGCTCTGAATGCGGAAGAGCTCGCGGGCGGCGGCGTTGGCGAAGGTGAAGCGGCGGCCGGTCAGGTCGTCGGCCTCCTCGGCGGCGATGACCATCAGCGGGTCGGGCAGATTCTCCAGGATCGCCGCATAGGGCGGGTCGCGATCGACCGGCGGCGGCGTCTGGGCGAAGGCCACGCCGGATCCCGACGAGCCGGCGGTCCGCCGCCAGGCTAGGTAGTAGCTGGCCACGGCCAGGATGATCGCCGCCGCCACGGCCGGACCCGGCCGGGCCGCGCCGGCCGCCGCCAGCAGCAGAATCGCCGTCGGGCCGATCAGCGCCTCGGGCCACGGGCGGCGCGACGGACGCCGGGACGACGGGGGATGGGCCGGCGAGGGCGGCGGGTCCAACGACATGAAGGTCTGCTTGAATCTGGCGAGCGTTGGGATTCGACGATCCAGATATGGCGCCGTCGGAAGGCTTGCGATAGACCGTGAGCGCCTAAGGCCGTGTCGACGACGAAACCACCGCAATTTCGCCGCAAGCTGACGCGACTTAGGTTCTGGGGTTCATCCGAGGTGTCGTTCGTAATGCTGCGCAAGGTCCTGGTCGCGACGGTCGCAACCGCTCCTCTTCTCGCCATGGCGTTCGGCGCTCTCGCGGAGACCCAGGTCACCACGGCTCGCACCACGCCGATCGCCACGGCGACGGCCAATAATGGCGCGGCCGATGACGTCACCGTCACCTCGGCGGGCTCGATCAGCCTGACCACGGCGGGCGCGCTGGTCACCCTCAACAGCAACAACAAGGTCGCCAGCGCCGGCGCCCTGAGCACCACCGGCGTCTCCGACTCGGTCGGCGTCCTGGTCCTGGGCGGCTTCACCGGTTCGGTGACCAACACCGGTTCGATCCAGCTGCTCGAGGACTACACCCCCACCGACACCGACGGCGACGGCGACATCGACGGGCCCTTCGCCCAGGGCGCCAACCGCTACGGCATCCGCCTGACGGGTCCGGGCGCCTTCACCGGCCCCATCCTCAACGACACCGCCGGCATCATCTCGATCGAGGGCAATAATTCGCGCGGCGTCTCGATCGAGAGCCAGCTGAACGGCGATCTGACCAACAAGGGCTCGATCCAGGTGACCGGCGACAACGCCGCCGGCGTCATGGTCGCCGCCCCGGTGACCGGCAATGTCACCATCGGCGGATCGGTCACCGTCCTCGGCAAGAACGCCGTCGGCCTGGCCATCGACTCCAACGTCACCGGCGCCCTGGCGTTGCAGGGGGCCATCAACGCCACCGGCTATCGCTACACCGCCCGCGCCGACGAGACCTCGACCGGCAAGCTGGACGCCGACGACCTGCTGCAAGGCGGCCCGGGCGTGCGGGTGGCCGGCGACGTCACCGGCGGCGTGCTGCTGAACGGCCCGAGCGCCTCGATCGTGGTCGACGGCACGACCACCACCACCAACACCGTCTCGTCGTCGACGACGGGCACCGCCTCGATCACCACCTATGGCGCCGCGCCCGCCCTGCAGATCGGCTCGGACACCCGCGCGGTCGCCATCGGCGCCGTGGGCACGGCCGACAACGCCTATGGCCTGATCAGCAAGGGGGCCATCAGCGCCTCCGGCGTCTATGACAAGGTGACGGCCACCGGCGTCCAGATCGGCGGCAAGACCGGCCAGACCACCACCGTGGCCGGCGGCGCCCGCATCGACGGTTCGATCACCGCCAGCGCCCGCGAAGCCAACGCCACCGGCCTGGGCCTGTCGGCCGGAGCGACGGCGCCGTCGCTGTGGAACCGCGGCGTCATCAGCGCCAACAGCGGCTCCTTCGCCGCCTCGGGAATCACCGCCGACGCCCGCGGCGTGGTCATCGACGCCGGGGCCAGCGCCACCGACCTGACCAACGCCGGCAGCATCGTCGCGGTGCGCACCGGCGAGACGGGCAACGCCATCGGCGTGCTCGACAGCGCCGGTGCGCTGAAGACCATCACCAACAGCGGCACGATCGTCGCCCAGGTCGGCGCCCCGACCAGCAACGCCGCCGGCACGGCGGTCACCGTCACCGCCGCCGGCTCGGCCATCGCCCTCGACCTGCGAGCCTCGACCACTGGCGTCACCGTCAAGCAACAGGCCCCGACCACCACCGCGGTCACCTCGACCTATCCCAGCACCGACACGGTCACGACCACCACGACCACGGCGACCACCACCACGCCGTCGATCGTCGGCGACATCCTGTTCGGATCGGGCAATGACACGCTCAATGTCCAGGTCGGCAACATCGTCGGGGCCATGAGCTTCGGGGCCGGCGCCGACAGCCTGATCCTCGACGGCGGCGCGACGGCCCTGGGATCGCTGCGCGATTCCGACGGCCGGCTGAGCGTCTCGATCGGATCGGCCACCCTGGGCCTGACCAACGCCGAGACCATCAACCTCACCAGCCTCAACCTCGGCGCCGGCAGCAAGCTGATCTTCACCGCCGATCCGACCACCGGCGCGGCCACCAAGCTGGTGGTGTCGGGCGCGACCACCATCGCCTCGGGCGCCGATCTCGGCATCCGCCTGACCGGCCTGCTGAAGGCCCCGACCACCTATACGGTGATCCAGTCGGGCACGCTGACGGCCGGCACCTTCAGCCAGGGGCTGGTCGACAGCGCGCCCTATCTGTACGTGGCCAAGACCACCAACGACGCCAGCAACGTCTATATCGACGTGCGCCGCCGCACGGCCGCCGAGGCCGGGTTGTCGCGAGAAGGAACCCAGGCCTATGACGCGGTGTTCGGGGCCCTCGGCGCCGACTCCGCCCTGGCCAACACCTTCCTGGCCCAGAACACCAAGGACGGCTTCAACCACCTCTACAACCAGATGCTGCCCGACCTGGGCGAGGGTCTGTTCGCCACCCTGCAGGGGGTGAATCAGCAGATCTCCGCCGCCACCGCCGTCCAACCCGACCGCAAGGAGCGCTACGGGCCCGACAGCATCTGGGTGCAGGAGATCAACAGCCTGGTGCGGACCGAGGACGGCGACACCCAGGGCTCCGACGCCAAGGCCTTCGGCTTCGTGGCCGGTTACGAGGCCATGGGCGACGCCGGCGGCGCCCTGGGCCTGACCCTGGCCTATGTCAGCATCGAGGAACACGACAACGCCGCCCAGGTCGGTGAACAGACCACCGCCTCCTTCGTCCAGGGCGGCGCCTATTGGCGCCGATCGATCGGCGGCCTGCGGCTGAACGTCGGCGGCGGCGGCGGCTACGGCTGGTTCACCGGCGATCGCCGGTTCATCGCCGGCGACGCCAACAACGACGGCGTGGTCGACCTGATCCTCAAGAACTCGGCCGACTGGACCGGGGCGACGTTCAACGGCTATGCCGGCGCCGCCTACGAGGCCAAGCTCGGTCGCTTCTACGCCCGCCCCGAGGCCCGGCTGGACTATGTCTGGCTGCGCGAGGGCGAGCGCAAGGAATCCGGCGGCGGCGCCATCGACCAACTGATCGCCGAGCGCACCTCCAGCAATCTCAGCGGCGAGGCGGGCATCGCCTTCGGCGCCGACATGGGCCGCGACCTGTGGTGGCGGCCGGAAGTGCGGGTCGGCTATCGCCAGACCCTGGCCGGCCAGGTCGGCGACACCGTCGCCCGTTTCTACAATGTCCCCGGCGCCAACCCGTTCACGATCACGCCGATGGACGACAAGCAGGGCGCCCTGACCCTCGGCTTCGCGCTGCGGGCCGGCACCTCGATGTCCTATGTCGCCCTCGAGGGCGGGGCCGAAGCCACCAAGCGCCAGAAGCGCTATAATCTGCGCCTGACCGGTCGGGCGATGTTCTAGGGGTGGCCCCGCCGACAGAACACCCGCGATTCCGGGGCCGTGGGGCGACAATCCACCACGGCTCCAGAAAATCTCAACGCGGTCCGCTCTAATCTCTATTTAACAACTAGGATTAATCGTCTTCCCTAGGATCACAGACCGGCGTCCAACGTGGCGTCGAGAGGGGAAGACCATGATCAACACCACCCAGGCCCGGCGCATCGCCTTGGCCGCCAGCGTGTCGCTGCTCGCCTTCGGCGGCGCAGCCTCGGCCCAGACCGCGTCGCCCGAGGCTCAGCAGGCTCGTATCGAGGCGCTGGAAGCCCAGCTGCAGCAACTGGCCGGCCAGATCGCCGACCTCAAGGCCGCCACCGCCGCCAGCCTCAAGGACGTCCGCGCCACCCAGAACGCCACCACGGTGTCGATCGCCGGCGGCAAGCCGACCATCGCCTCCGGCGACGGCGCCTTCACCGCCACCCTGCATGGGGTGATGCAGCTCGACGCCGCCCAATACTATCAGGACAAGGGTCTGCCGGCGGTGATCGGCAACGGCCGCGACCTCAACAACGGCACCAACTTCCGCCGCGCCCGCCTGGGCGTCGACGGCAAGCTGTTCAAGGTCTTCGACTACAACGTGCTGCTCGACTTCGGCGGGTCGGGCACCGACGGCGCCGGGACGCTGCATGAGCTGTGGCTGCAGTACAACTACGCGCCCTTCAAGGTGCGGGTCGGGGCGTTCGCGCCCAATGTCGGCCTCGAGGACGCCGCCTCCACCAACGGCTCGCTGTTCCCGGAACGCCCATCGGGGTCCGAGGCCGCCCGCAGCCTGGCCGCCGCCGACAAGCGCATCGCCGCCCAGTTCCAGGCCGCCGGAGAACGGTGGCTGCTGTCGGCCGCCGTGACTGGCGCCAAGACCACCGACGGCCAGACCTTCGACGAACAGCTCGGCTACACCTTCCGCGCCGCCGCCACGCCGCTGAAGGGCTATGACTGGCTGATCCACACCGGCGTCAACGCCAGCCTCATCGCCACCCCCGCCCAGACCGCGGCCGTGACCGGGGCCTATCCGATCACCGTCCAGGATCGGCCCGAGCTGCGGGTCGATGGCAACCAACTGGTCACCTCCGGGGCGATCGATTCCGCCGGCGCCCGCCACTGGGGCCTGGAATTGGCCGCCCAGAAGAAGAACCTGCTGATCCAGGGCGAGTATTTCGACATCGCCCTGGACCGCCGCAACGCCGCCGCCGGCGTCTCCGACCCCAAGTTCACCGGCTGGTATGTCGAGGGCGGCTGGGTGCTGACCGGCGAGGCCCGCAAATATAACGCCAGCAACTTCGCCTTCGACGCCCCGGCCATCGACAAGCCGTTCAACCCCAAGGCCGGGACCTGGGGCGCCTGGGAGCTGGCGGCGCGCTATTCGGTGCTTGACCTCAACCACCACGAGACCGCCACCCTGGCGGCCGACCGCGTGCGCGGCGGCGAACAGACCATCGTCAGCGCCGGCGTGAACTGGTTCCCCAATTCGACCGTTAAGTTCTCGCTGGACTATCTGGACGTGGACATCGATCGCCTGGATCCGGCCGGGGGTCTCGTCCCATTGAGCCAGAGCTATCAGGCCGTCAATTTCCGCAGCCAGTTCGCGTTCTAACCCTCTCCTCCCTTGCAGACCCAGGACTCTCCCATGACCAAGGATGCGAACGCCTTCGCGCCCACGCGCCGCGCCCTCGTCGGCGCCGCCTCGGCGGGCGCCGCGGCCCTCGCGGCCCCCGCCCTGCTGGCCAGCCGCGCCCAGGCCCAAGGCGACAAGCCCGTCACCCTGCTCAACGTCAGCTATGACCCGACCCGCGAGCTCTACAAGGACCTCAACGCCGCCTACGCCAAGTACTGGAAGGACAAGGTCGGCCAGACCCTGGTCATCAACCAGAGCCATGGCGGCTCGGGCAAGCAGGCCCGCTCGGTGATCGACGGTCTGCAGGCCGACGTCGTCACACTCGCTCTTGCCTATGACATCGACGAGATCGCCCAGCGGGCCAAGCTGCTGCCGGCCAACTGGCAGTCGCGCCTGCCCAACAACTCCACGCCCTACACCTCGACGATCGTGTTCCTGGTCCGCAAGGGCAACCCCTGGAAGATCAAGGACTGGGGCGACCTGATCAAGCCGGGCGTCGACGTCATCACTCCCAACCCCAAGACCTCGGGCGGCGCACGCTGGAACTATCTGGCCGCCTGGGCCTGGGCGCTGAAGCAGCCGGGCGGCAACCCGGCCAAGGCCCAGGCCTTCGTGGCGGAGTTGTTCAATCACGTGCCGGTGCTCGACACCGGGGCGCGCGGCGCGACCACCTCGTTCACCCAACGCGGCCTCGGCGACGTGCTGTTGTCGTGGGAGAACGAGGCCTATCTCGCCCAGGAGGAGCTGCCGGGCAAGTTCGACATCGTCTATCCGTCGCTGTCGATCCTGGCCGAGCCGCCGGTGGCCCTGATCGACAAGAATGTCGACCGCCACAAGACCCGGGTGGTGGCCGAGGGTTATCTGAACTTCCTCTACAGCCCGATCGCCCAGGATCTGATCGGCAAGAATCACTACCGGCCGCGCAACCCTCAGTCGGCGGCAAAATATGCCAGTAAGTTCAAGAGTTTGCCTCTGGTGACCATCGACGACACCTTCGGCGGCTGGAAGAAGGCCCAGGCGACCCACTTCGCCGACGGCGGGCTGTTCGACAAGATCTACCAGCCCCGTTAGCGAGCGCGCGCCGCAATCCTCCCCTTGTCGGCGCGCCGAAGGCGGCGGAACCTCCGGGTTTCGCCGCCTTTGCTTATCGCCCCTCCTGGCGGAACAGGCGTCGGAACGAGGCGTTGGGCGCATGGGGCGCGACGGGACCAAGCACGACATGACCGACCTTACGAAGTCATCGGGGATCGACGACCCTCGTGTCGATCTGGAGGCGGTGGTGGCCGAACGCACCCAGGCCCTGACCGAGGCGCTTGCCCAGAAGACCGCGCTGCTGCACGAGGTCGATCATCGGGTGAAGAACAACCTGCAGCTCATCTCGTCGCTGCTGTTGCTGCAGAACCGCCGGGCCGGCGACCCGGCCGTCAAGGCTTCGCTGCGCGGCGTGCTCGAACGCATCAACGCCATCGCCACCGTGCACCGCCGGCTGTTCCAGAGCGAGGACGTCGAGCGCTTCGACGTCTCGGCCTTCGTCCGCGACCTGATCAGCGACATGGCGGGCCTCTCGGCGCGCGACGACATCCAGATTCGCCTCGATCTCGAACGGGTCGACGTGGCCGCCGCCAAGGCCGCGCCCCTGGCCCTGGTGGTCAGCGAACTGCTCTCCAACGCCCTGTGTCACGCCTTTCCCGAGGGCCGGGCGGGCGAGATCTTCGTCGGCATCACCCGGCTGGGCGGCGATTTTCGGATCGAAATCGCCGATGATGGCGTTGGACTGGAGACCTCGGCGCGGAAGTTGGGTTTTGGTCTCACCATCGTTCAGTTGCTGTGCCAGCAATTGAAGGCCCGATGCGAGACCACCGCCGCGCTACCGGGGACGCGTGTCGTGGTTCAATTGCCCGTCAACGGCGCGCACTCCTAGAGCGCACGGGCTTGGTGGCGTGATGACCGAGCAACCGCTCGAAGTCCTGATTGTCGAGGACGAGGTTCTCCTGGCGACGGAGTTGGAGTTCCTGGTCGAGGAAGCCGGCTGTCGCGCGATCGGTCACGCCATGAGCTCGGACGAGGCCTACGACCTGGCCACCACCTTCAAACCCGACCTGGCCCTGGTCGACGTGCATCTGCGCGACGGTCCGACCGGTGTCGAGGTGGCGCGGCGCATCGCCGAAAATTGCTCCGGCGTCGCCCTGTTCATGACCGCCAACATCAAGCGCCTGCCCGCCGACTTCGCCGGCGCGTGCGGCGTGATCGGCAAGCCCTATTCCGAGCACGGGATGAAGATGGCGCTGAGCTATCTGCGCGTCTGCCTGCGCAACGGCCGGGCGCCCGGCCGGCCGCCGGCCGGGCTCGAACTGGCCCCGGTCTTCGCCAAGCGTTGGGGCGCCTTCGATTATCCCCTGGTGGTCTAGGGATGGCCGCCTCGCCCGTGGCCGTGGCGGTCGGAACCTGCGCCGCCCTGCTGTCGATGACCAGTTTCGCCCCGCAGATCGTCAAGATCTGGCGCGAGAGGGACGCTTCGTCGGTGTCGCTGCGCACCTATTTGGCCACCGTCGCCGGCTTCGCCTGCTGGACCGCCTATGGCGTGATGATCCAGGCCTGGCCGGTGGCGGCGTCCAATATCGTCTGCCTGGCGATGTCGGGCGCGGTCCTGGCCCTCAAATGGCGCTTCGGGCGCGACGGCGCGCCGTCCGCCTGACCGTTTAAATCCATGCGAGCGCGTGACAGCGAGGCGCCGGTCCGCTATCGAAACGCGCCTTTCGCGAACGGAGCGCCGCCTTGACCGACCACGCCGGGGGATCCCCCGCGCCGACCGCCGAGGAAGCCGGCTGGGCCACCGCCAAGACCCTGGCCGAGGCCCTGCCCTATATCCAGATCTATGACCGCGAGACGGTAGTGATCAAATACGGCGGCCACGCCATGGGCGAGGAGCAGGTGGCCAAGCTGTTCGCCGCCGATTCCGTGCTGCTCAAGCTGCTCGGCGTCCACCCGGTGGTGGTGCACGGCGGCGGCCCGCAGATCAGCCGCATGCTGGAGCGGGCCGGCGTCAAGTCCACCTTCGTCGACGGCCTGCGGGTCACCGACGAGGCGACCATGGAGGTCGCCGAGATGGTGCTGTCGGGCGCCATCAACAAGGAAATCGCCAACTGGATCACCCTGGCCGGGGCGGAAGCCGATGTGCGCGGCGTCGGCCTGTCGGGCAAGGACGCCCGGCTGATCACCGCCCGCAAGGTCACCCGCACCAAGCGCGATCCGGACTCCAATATCGAGCAGGTGGTCGATCTGGGCTTCGTGGGCGAGCCGACCAAGGTCGATCCGCACATCATCCAGGCGCTGCTGGCCTCGGAGACCGACTACATCCCGGTGGTGGCGCCGATCGGCGTCTCGACCGAGGGCCAGACCTACAACATCAACGCTGACACCGTCGCCGGCGCCCTGGCCGGGGCGCTGAAGGCCAAGCGCATGCTGATGTTGACCGACGTGGCCGGGGTGCTGGATTCGAACGGCGAACTGATCCGCCAGATGAGTATCGACGAGGCCCGGGCTCTGATCGCCTCGGGCGTCGCCAAGGGCGGCATGATCCCCAAGCTGGAGACGGCCATCGCCGCCGTCGAAGCCGGGGTCGAGGCCGTGGTCATCCTCGATGGCCGCCGGCCGCACGCCATGCTGGTCGAACTGTTCAGCGAGCACGGCGCCGGCACCCTGATCTCGGCATGACCGCCGCCCTCGCGCCGGACGTCGCCGATCTGAGGCATGTCGAGACCTGGCTGTTCGACCTCGACAACACCCTCTATCCGGCCGAGAGCGAATTCATGGCCCTGATCGAGGGCAAGATGACCGACTTCGTGGCGCGCGAGGCCGGCCTGCCGCTCGAGGAGGCTCGGCTGCTGCAGCGGCGCTATTTCGGCGAGCACGGCACCACCCTGGCCGGACTGATGGCCCATCACGAGATCGACCCCAAAGCCTTCCTCGACGAGGTGCACGACGTGGCGATGGACCGGCTGGTTCCGGATCTGGTCCTGCGCGACGCCATCGCCGCCCTGCCCGGCCGGCGGCTGATCTTCACCAACGGCTCGCTGGGCCACGCCGACCGCGTGCTGCGCCATCTCGGCCTCGACCACCTGTTCGAGGACGTGTTCGCCATCGAGACCGCCGACTATCTGCCCAAGCCCGCCCTGGCCACCTTCGAGAAGATGACCGCCCGCCACGGCGTCGTCCCGCGCGCCGCCGCCTTCTTCGAGGACAGCGAGAAGAACCTCGCCCCCGCCGCCCTGCTGGGCATGACCACCGTCCTGGTCGGGGCCCAGGCCCCGGCCTCGACCGCCGCCTTCGTCCACCACCGCACCAACGACCTCGCCGGCTTCCTGACCGCCGCGCGGGTGAAGGATCAAGACCGATGACCGCTCTGACCGCCGCCGACCTGCAGACCGAGGTCGAAGCCGCCTGGGAGGCCCGCGACGGCGTCTCCACCGCCACCACCGGCCCGGTGCGCACCGCGGTCGAGGAGACCCTGCTGGCGATCGACGCCGGCAAGCTGCGGGTGTCGGAGAAGATCGACGGCGTCTGGACCACCCATCAGTGGCTGAAGAAGGCGGTGCTGCTGTCGTTTCGCCTCAACCCCAACACCGTCATGCGGGCCGGCTCGCTGGGCGGCGGCGTCGGGCCGTGGTGGGACAAGGTGGCCAACAAATTCGACGGCTGGGACGCCCCGCAGTTCGAGGCCGCGGGCTTTCGCGCCGTGCCCGGGGCCGTGGTCCGCCGCGGGGCCTATGTGGCCAAGAACGTCATCCTGATGCCGTCGTTCGTCAATATCGGCGCCTATGTCGACGAGGGCACGATGGTCGACACCTGGGTGACGGTCGGCTCCTGCGCCCAGATCGGCAAGCGCGTGCACCTGTCGGGCGGCGTCGGCATCGGCGGCGTGCTCGAGCCGCTGCAGGCCAATCCGACCATCATCGAGGACGACTGCTTCATCGGCGCCCGCTCCGAAGTGGTCGAGGGCGTGGTGGTCGGCGAGGGCAGCGTGCTGTCGATGGGGGTGTTCCTGTCAGGCTCGACCAAGATCGTCGACCGCGCCACCGGCGTGGTCCACATCGGCAAGGTGCCGCCCTACAGCGTGGTGGTGCCGGGCGCGCTCCCGGACCCCAAGGGCGGGCCCAGCCTGTCCTGCGCGGTGATCGTCAAGACGGT
>JAQGIN010000361.1 GCA_028291125.1 Caulobacter sp. | reverse complement strand
GGCGGTGGTCGGAGATCATCGGCTCGCCCAGGGCCGCCGACAGCGCCTTGGGCTCGGCCGGGTCGCCGCCGCGGGCCCGGTCGCGGTCGCGGGCCGCTTCCGGGGCCAGGCCGGCCTCGTAGAGCAGTTCGTAGCGCTCCAGCACCCGCTCCTCGTTCCACGGCGCGCCGTCCAGAGCGAAGGCCAGCTTGGCGCGGGCCAGCCGGCCCTCGTCGGTTCCGGCCCAGCGCAGGAGGGCGGGGGCCAGCACGTCGTCGAGCAGGGCGGGGCGGCCCAGCCGCCAGTCCTCCCACGGGAAGAACCGCGACCACGGGGCCCAGGCGGTGTCGGGGGCGTCGGTGTCGACGGCGTCCGGGGTCAGGCCCAGATAGCCGACCGAGACCACGCGGGCCTCGCCGGCCCCCATCTCGGCCCGCGGCGCGTCGCGGCCCTTGTCGCCGAAGGTGTAGAGCTGCTCGACATAGCCCAGCTGGAAGCGGGTCTGCTCGGTGACGAAGGCCCGCAGGCCGAGCTCGAAGGTGCGGTGCAGCTCCGGGTCGAACGGCCCGAACGGCAGGCCGGGCAGGGGCGAGGCGATGTCGGTCACCGCGTCGTGCGGCCGGACGGTCAGGACCACGGCCTCGCCGTCGCGGATGGCGACGACGACCGCCGACAGGCCGATGACGACGGGGGCGCTCATTCGGTGGTGAAGGCCGCGGTCGGGCTAGCCTCGTAACCGGCCGCCTCCGACAGCACGTGGAACCGCTGCACGTAGCGCGCCTGGGCCTCGAACGGGGGCAGGGGAACGATGTGCAGGGCGTAGCCGGGCGGCGGCGGCCCGAAGATCGCCAGGGACTCGGCGGTCTCGAAGCCGGCCAGCTGGGTGGCCTCGAAGAAGGCGCAGGCGCGGTCGGCCTGCTTGATCAGCTTCTTGACCAGCGCGGGCGCCTTCACCGGCAGACCGAAGCGGATGTGGATGGCCTCCTCCAGCCGGGCCTCGAAGTCCTTGTAGCTGACGCCCAGGGCCGCCTTGAACGGGCTGATCATGTCGCCGATCACATATTCCGAGGCGTCGTGCAGCAGCGCCGCCAGCCGCCAGCGCGGCTCGAGGTCGGGCCGGATGTGGGCGGCGATCTCCTCGACCACCAGGCTGTGCTGGGCGACTGAAAAGCCGTGCTCGCCGGTGGTCTGGCCGTTCCAGCGCGCCACCCGCGCCAGGCCGTGGGCGATGTCCTCGATTTCGATGTCCATGGGCGAGGGATCCAGCAGGTCCAGCCTGCGTCCCGACAACATGCGCTGCCATGCCCGCGGCGCGCCCCTATGCAGCCCTTTGGCCACGAGATCGTTCCTTACAGTGAAGGTGGTCTGACTGACCCATCGATTGACAAAGATCAATGATGGGTCCGCCGTCCCCTGTGAAGACCCAAGCGGGCGAAACCTCACTTGGCCTCTGTGGAAGCGCGTCAGGACGCGACGGTTTCCATATCGATCGCGGCGTCCACGGAGACCGATCATGAGCTGGGCGAGAATCATGGCGCCGGTGGCCGGCGGACAGGCGGACCAGGCGGTGATCGCGGCGGGCGCGGCCCTGGCCAAGGCCTTCGACGCCGAACTGGCCTGCGTCCACGCCCCCGCCGATGTCGCCGACCTGATGCCGTGGATGGGCGAGGGGTTCATGGGCGGCGTCCAGGTCACGGCGCTGGAAAGCCTCAAGGAGGCCGCCGCCGAGGGCGCGCGCGCCGTCGAACGGGCGGTCGCCGAGGCCGGCTATCGCAAGGCCAAGGTGGTCAATCTGGATTCGCCGGTCTGGGCCGGCCTGGCCATGGAGGGGCGGCTGTCGGACGTCATCGTCTTCGACACCCCCGCCGCCCGCGGCCGTGGGCCCCTGGCAGAGGCCTTTCAGCAGATGGTCGCCGACGAGCAGCGGCCGGTCGTGGTGGCGCGGCCGGGCCTGAAGGTCGGCGGCGTCGCCCTGGTGGCCTGGGACGGCGGCAAGGAGGCCAGCCGGGCCATGCGCACCTCGCTGCCGCTGCTGCAGAAGGCCTCGTCGGTGATCGTCGCCGGCGCGCCGTCCGCCTCGTCGCGCAGTTTCGACCTCGACCGCCTGGTCGAGTTCCTGGCGGCGCGGGGCGTCAAGGCCAAGGTCCGCAAGCTGGAGGGCTCCAGCGACGCCGCCAGCCTGATCCTCGGCGCGGCGGGCGAGGCCGGGGCCGATCTGGTGGTGGCCGGGGCGTTCGGCCACCCGCGGCTGCAGGAGTTCATCTTCGGCGGCACCACCCGCAGTCTGCTCAACGCCGACGGGCCGTCGCTCTTCCTGTCCCACTAATCCCTTCAATCAAGAAATTCCAAGGAGGGCGCCTCAGTGTCCCTGTACCGCAGCGTCATGCGTCTGGCCCGCAATCCGGGCACCGAGTTCGCCGGCGGCGACGATCATCGCGGCTATACGCTGATCGCGCCCCTGACCGCCGACGGCCTGCTGGACGAAGCCGCCTACGCCAAGACCAAGGCCCAGTGCAGCGTTCGCCGGTTCGCGCCGGACGAGGACGCGGTCGAGGGCCGGCTGGCTCGCCGCGGCGACCGCTGGTTCTTCGACTATGACAGCGACGACAGCGCCGACGACGAACCGCTGCACCGCCTGGGCGAGCACCGTTTCGCGGTCGGCGAATATGTGACGGTGACTGACGAGGACGGCCGACCCCTGACCTACAAGGTGATGGAGGTCACCCCGGTCTAGGATCCGTGGATATCTGCACGGGCCGACTCGGCGGTCCGCCCTCGTCCTTCGACAAGCTCAGGATGAGGGCTATTTCATTGGCGTTGAATTCGAAAACCTCATCATGAGCTTGTCGAAGGACGGGGTTTTCGCGCCGCGGCGCCAACCGCCGGCAACCCGGCCCTCACCCCCCGACATTGCGACGGATCAGGGCCTTCATATCCTTGAACACGTCGTGCTCGTCGCTGTTGCGGTCCTTGGCCTTGACCACCGCCACGGCCAGCGGGCCGCCCTTGGGGCCGCGGGCCTCGTAGCCGACCACGTGATAGCC
Organism: Caulobacter sp.; assembly: GCA_028291125.1. GTDB lineage: Bacteria > Pseudomonadota > Alphaproteobacteria > Caulobacterales > Caulobacteraceae > Caulobacter. Next base: position 3,781 of record JAQGIN010000361.1, on the reverse strand, counting down.
GCTGGGGGCCTTGTCGCTGGCCAGGATCAGGGTGGCGCGAATCGATTGCGGGCCCAGCCGGCGCTTGCGGATCTCGGCGCCGTTCTCGTCGGCGTGGATGGCGACGTCGCCGTCGCCGCCTTCGTCATTGGCCTGGATGTTGACGGTCTTGTCGCCTTCGCGGACGGTGACATTGTGGTCGATCCGCACCTGGGCGTTGTCGTCGCGGCTATTGATGCTCAGGCCGCCGATCTTGATGTCGGCGCCGTGGTCGCCGGCCTCGATCCTGACGCCGGGCAGGCGGATCGAGGCGCCGTCCTTGGCGTGGCGTCCCGACGAGATCGGCGCGGCCTTGGGCGCGGGCACCAGGGTCTTGAGGTCGGTCTCGATCGGGGCGAGGGCGGTCTCGGCGTCGCCGCCGTTCAGGGCGATCAGGCGCAAGACGACCTCGGTCTCCCGGCTGGCGTAGGCGCAGGACCGGCCGTCGGCGGCGACGCTGACGCGCTTCAGTTCGCCTTGCTTTTCGGGGCAGTCGAGCCGGTCGATGACTCGCAGGGCCTCGCGCCGCACGGCGGTCGCGTGGTGCTCGCGCTCCTGGCTCCTCTGGGCGTCGCAGGCCGCCAGGGTCAGAACCCCGGCGCCCGCCGCCAGCCACATCAAACCCCGCATGGACGATCTCTCCCGATTGGCGCGGAAGGTGGTCCGCGGCGGTCCGGAGGTCCAATGAAATCGCGGTAAGGCGTCGCTACTGCCCGGGCCGGCCCGAGCCCTCGCGGCGGGCCAGGAAGGCCAGGCGTTCGAACAGGTGGACGTCCTGCTCGTTCTTCAGCAGGGCCCCGTGCAGCGGCGGGATCAGCTTGGTCGGGTCCTTCTCACGCAGCACCGATTCGTCGATGTCCTCGACCAGCAGCAGTTTCAGCCAGTCGAGCAGCTCCGAGGTCGACGGCTTCTTCTTCAGGCCGGGCACCTTGCGCATGTCGTAGAAGATGCGCAGCGCCTCGGCGACCAGCTTCTGCTTGATGCCGGGGAAGTGGACATCGACGATGGCCTGCATCGTCGCCTCGTCGGGGAAGCGGATATAGTGGAAGAAACAGCGGCGCAGGAAGGCGTCCGGCAGCTCCTTCTCGTTGTTGGAGGTGATGATGATGATCGGCCGCACCTTGGCGGCGATGGTCTGGTCGGTCTCGTAGACATAGAATTCGTTGCGATCGAGCTCCTGCAGCAGGTCGTTGGGGAATTCGATGTCGGCCTTGTCGATCTCGTCGATTAGCAGCACCGGGCGGACCGGGGCCTCGAACGCCTCCCACAGCTTGCCCTTCTTGATGTAGTTGCCGACGTCCTTGACCCGCGCGTCGCCCAACTGGCTGTCGCGCAGGCGGGTGACGGCGTCGTATTCATAGAGGCCCTGCTGGGCCTTGGTGGTCGACTTGATGTGCCAAGTCAGCAGCGGCGCGTTCATCGCCTTGGCCACCTCGTAGGCCAGCACGGTCTTGCCGGTGCCCGGCTCGCCCTTGATCAGCAGCGGACGCTCGAGGGCGACGGCGGCGTTGACCGCCACCTTCAGGTCCTCGGTCGCGATATAGTCCTTGGTGCCTTCGAAACGCTGGCGCATGCCACCCTCTGACGGCCCCCGAGGGGGCTCGAACAAGTGTTCAAATCGAACTCGCCAACCTAATGCCCGGCGCGCGCTTGGCAAGGGCGGGCGCGTCGCGGCCGGTTGGCGCGATATGACGCAGGGCCTGGCCGGGAGCGGCAAGATAGCGTTAATCCAATAGCCCTAGCGTCAAAGCTACGGCATGATCGATCGCCCCCCCCATCAGTGGCGAACGGCCTTAGCCTGCTGTGTCCTCGTTCGTCGCGTTTCGGAGTAATTTCGACTTTGGCTCTCAAACTCTCATTGAAGCCTGGGGAGAAGTTCGTCCTGAACGGCGCTGTCGTTCAGAACGGCGATCGCCGAAGCGTTCTCGTCCTGCAGAATAAAGCATCTGTTCTGCGCGAAAAGGATATCATGCAGGCCGAGGAGGCGAATACACCGTCTCGTCGCGTCTACTTCCTGATCATGATGATGTATCTGGATGAATCCAATGTATCCGCCCTGTCCGAAGAGGTTACTCTTCGCCTCGGAGAGTTCATGGATGCTATCTCGAACCCGGATATATTGGCTGAATGTTTAAACATTCAGACCTATCTGGTCGGTAACGAGTTCTATAAGGGTCTCATGACCTGTCGGAAGCTAATCGATTACGAAGATGAAAGGCTGGGGCGCCATGTCGCTAAAGGCGTATCGCACGACGGTGGCGCGGGCTGAAAGTCCGCGTGAGCTGGAATACCGCCTGTTCGGCGATGTCACCCGCTCGTTGATCAATGCGTCTCGGCTCGCGCCGGACGACATCGCCGGCCGAATCGACGCGCTCGACTGGAATCGTCGGCTCTGGTCGATGCTGTCCACCGACTGCGCGCTGCCTTCCAATCAGCTGCCGGTCGAGCTGCGGGCCAACATCATTTCCCTGAGTCTGTGGGTCAATCGCCACTCCAGCAGCGTCATGCGCGGCGAGGAGGAATTCGACCCCCTGATCGACCTCAACCGCACCATCATGCAGGGCCTCGCCCCCGGCTCCGACCTCGTCTGAGCACGTCAAGCCCCGATCCCGCCCTCGATCCGACGGCCGCGCCCGCCCTCTCAAGAGGGGCTGGCGCGGCCGTTTCGTCATGGGCGCGGACCGTCGATCGGCGCCGTTCCGGCGGCGGTCGGCAAAAATTGCACCCTCGGTCGGCAAATTTTGCCGTCAGGCCCGCCGATGGGCGGAAATTGCCGGGCGGGTTTGGGGTGGAAGCCTTGATATCTAAGGGTTTTGGCGGCGGGCGGCCCCTGGCCCTGATCTTGCTTCAGGCCTAGCGAGCAAAAGGCTCACCGACAGACAAAATGTCGTCGGACACTTCCAAGAAGGTATCCGTGCCATGGCTATGAATAGCATCAACACCAACGTCGGCGCGATGGTCGCCCTGCAAAACCTGGCGACGACGAGCACTGCTCTTCAATCCACGCAGGCGCACATCTCGACCGGCAAGAAGATCACCAGCGCCAAGGATAACGGCGCCATCTGGTCGATCGCCCAAGGCCAGGCGTCCGCGTCTTCGGCTCTGGAGTCGACCAAGGTTTCGCTGCAACGCGCTCAGTCGGTGCTCGACACCACTCTGGCCGCCGGTGACACCATCAAGGACCTGCTGACCCAGATGAAGCAGAAGGCGCTGTCGGCGTCGGACGCCAACATCGACGCGGCGACCGTGAAGAAGTACCAGGACGAGTTCAATTCGCTGGCCGGCACCATCGATAACGTGGTGAAAGCCGCGACCTTCGACGGCACCAACATCATCGACACCACGGCCGCCGGCTACAAGGACATCGCCGCCATCGGCGACGCCACCGGCGCCACCGTGATCGGCGTGGCCAAGGCCGACCTGAGCTCGACCACCCTCGGCGTCCCGTCCAACACCACCGCCTGGACCCAAGACACCATCGTGGCCGGTCCGCCGATCACCACGACGGCCGGTACGGCTCGCACCGCCTCGGACGCTGTCGACACCGCCCTGACGACCCTGACCACCACCCTCTCGGCGATGGGCGTGGGTTCGAAGGCCATCGACTCGCAACTTTCCTTCGTCGGCAAGCTGCAAGACTCGCTGGACGCCGGTGTGGGCAACCTCGTCGACGCCGACATGGCCAAGGAAAGCGCCAAGCTCCAGTCGCTGCAAACGAAGCAACAACTGGGCGTGCAAGCGCTGTCGATCGCGAACAGCTCGA
>JAQGIN010000351.1 GCA_028291125.1 Caulobacter sp. | reverse complement strand
GTGAATAAGATAGGCGGACCAAATGGTCCAGTCCTGCAGGGGAAATCGGGGAAGAAATGTCGGGCACGACGCAGCTGACCACCGTGCGCAAGGCCGCCATCGGGATCGGGGACTTCGGCTTCAACCTGTATTGGCAGACGGCCGGGCTCTATCTGCTGTTCTTCTATACCGACGCCCTGGGCCTGCCGGCGGCGACCGCCGGCTTCATCTACATGTCGGCCCTGATCTGGGACGCCATGCTGGACCCGGTGCTGGGTCTGCTGGTCGACCGCACCCGCACCAGCATGGGCCGCTATCGCCCCTATCTGCTGATGGGCGGCGCGCCGCTGGCGCTCGGCTTCATCGCCATGTTCGCCGGACCCTCGACCCCGGCCCTGGCGGCGGTGGTGTTCGCGGCCGGCACCCACCTGGCCTTCCGCACCCTCTACGCCCTGGTCTCGATTCCCTATGCCGCCCTGTTCGCCCGCATCACCAGCGACAGCACCCAGCGCGGCGACCTGGCCGGGGTGCGGATGGTGTTCGGCACCCTGGCGGCGATCACCGTCGCGGCCCTGACCCTGCCGCTGGCCCAGGCGTTTTCCACGCCCGAGGATCCGCGCCGCGGCTGGATGATCGTCGGGGCCGGCTACGGCCTGTTGGCCACCCTGTGCCTGCTGGCCGTGGCCTGGGCGACGCGCGGGCTGGACGCCGCCGACGCACGCGACGCCGCCCCGCCGCCGCTGAAGGCGGTGCTGAAGAGCCTGGCCGCCAACCGGGCTCTGCACCTGGTGCTGGGGGCCGTGGTGCTGAGCGCCTTCTCGGGGACGATGTTCTCCAAGAACCTGCTCTACTATTTCAAATACGTGCTCGGCGACGCCAAGCTGGGCAGCGCCGCCCTGACCATCGGGGCGCTGACGGCGGCGGTCTGCGTGCCGGCCTTCGCGGTGGTGATGCGGCTGGTCGGCAAGCGGGCCACCTGGCTGATCGGCGTCGCGCCGGGCGTGGCCGGCCTGCTGCTGTGGCACTACGCCGACGGCAAGGGCATCCCCTTGCTCTATCTGGCCATCGCCCTGCAGGCCATGGGCCTGGCCTCCTATGTGGTGTGCTTCTGGGGCATGCTGCCCGACACCGTCGAATACGGCGAGTGGCGCAGCGGGACGCGAACCGAATCCATGGTCTTCGGCCTGACGGTGCTGGGCCAGAAGGCGGCCCTGGGCCTGGGGGCCGGCTTCCTCGGCGTGGCCCTGACCCATGTCGGCTATCAGCCCAACGCGGTGCAAACGCCCGAGACCCTGGCCGGCATTAAGGCGATGATGTTCTGGATCCCGTTGGCCGGCGGCCTCGGCTCGGCGGCCCTGATCTTCCTCTATCCGATCAACCGCGCCGCTCACCAAAAGATGGTGGCCGAGATCGCCGCCCGCTCCGCCGAGGGGCCGATCGCCCCGACCAAGCTTTCGCTGCAAGACACGGTGATTCAATGACCGCCGCGCCCTGGATCGCCGCCCTCGCCCTGGGCGCCGCCGCCGCCGCCGCCGGCCACGCCCAGGCCGCCACGCCCTGCGCCGACTTGGCCGGCCTCGAGCTGCCCGGCGCGACCATCACCGCGGTCAAGGCGGTGGCGGTCGGCGAGGGCCAGCCGATCGAGGTGTTCGGCATCCCGCCGCTGCCGGCCGCCGTCGCCTATTGCCGGGTCGACGCCACCCACACCCCGACGACGGCCTCGGCGATCAAGGACGAGGTCTGGCTGCCGGTTCAGGGCGCCAGGAACGGCAAGTACATGGCCTCGGGCAATGGCGGCTATGGCGGAACACTGGGCGGGCCGCGCCTGGCGATGCGCGCGCCGTTGAAGCAGGGTTATGTGGTGGCCGGCACCGACATGGGCCACACCGAGGACGGCAGCGGCGGCGACGCCCAGTGGGCGCTGAACCAGCCCGAGAAGATCGCCGACTGGGGCCACCGCGCCAACCACCTGACCGCCGCCTTCGCCAAGGCCCTGATCGCCGCCCATTACGGCCAGGCGCCGAAGCTGTCCTACTTCAACGGCTGCTCCGATGGCGGCCGCGAGGCCCTGATGGAGGTCCAGCGCTATCCGCAGGACTATGACGGCGTCATCGCCGGGGCCCCGGCCAACGCCTGGACCCGGCTGATGATCTCCTTCGCCTGGTCGTGGAAGGCGCTGCACGAGACGCCCGAGAGCCGCATCCCCGACGCCAAGCTGGCGGTGCTGCAGAAGGCGGCGCTGGCCCAGTGCGACAAGCTCGACGGCGTCGCCGACGGCGTGGTCGAGGACCCGCGCCGCTGCCGGTTCGATCCCGTCGTGGTCCAGTGCAAGGCCGGCGACGCCGCCGACTGCCTCACCCCCGCCCAGGTGGCCGGGGCCCGCAAGATCTATCAGGGCCCGCGCGATCCGCGCACCGGCCGGGCTCTGTTTCCCGGCTATCCGGCCGGGGCCGAGGCGGTGACCGGGGCCTGGCCGCTGTGGATCAGCGGCGACAAGGCCCAGCACCCGTCCTTCGCCCGCTCGTTCTTCGCCAATTTCGTCTATTCCGACCCGAGCTGGCAGCTGGCCAAGCTCGACCTCGACCGCGACGCCAAGGCTGCCCAGGCCCGCATGGGCAAGCTGCTGGCCTCGGACAATCCCGACCTGTCGGCCTTCAAGGCGCGCGGCGGCAAGCTGATCCTGTTCCACGGCTGGGCCGACGCCGCCATCAGTCCGTACGCGACGATCCAGTATTACGACGCCGTCCGCGAACGGATGGGGGTCAAGACCGCCGACGGCTTTTCGCGGCTGTTCATGGTCCCGGGCATGTCGCACTGTTTTGGCGGCCCCGGCCCCAACAGCTTCGACATGCTGGCCGTGCTCGACGGCTGGGTGGCCGGCGGCAAGGCCCCGGACATGGTCATCGCCGCCAAGACCAACAACGATTACGCGGCCCTGCTCGACATGCCGGCCAAGGCGATCCGCACCCGGCCGCTGTGCGCCTATCCGAAGGTGGCCCGGTGGACCGGCGGCGGCTCGACCGACGAGGCGGCCAATTTCACCTGCGCCAAGCCCTAGGCGGGTGGCGCGGTCGCCAGCCAGATGACGTGGCGCGCGCCGCGGCCGCGGTGGGCGCGGACCTTGGCCTCCTCGACCGCGTAGCCGGCCCGCTTCAGCCGCTGGGTGAAGCCGCTGTCGGGGGCCGAGGCCCAGACGGCCAGCACGCCGCCGGGCCGCAGCGCCGCCCGGGCGGCGGCCAGGCCCCGGGGGTCATAGAGGCCGTCATTGCCCTTGCGGCTGAGGCCGTGCGGGCCATTGTCGACGTCGAGCAGGATGGCGTCGTAGGCGTCCTGGCTCGAGGCGATCAGCGCGCCGACGTCGCCCTCGTGGATGCTGGTGCGGGGATCGGCCAGGCTGTCGCCGAACACGCCGCCCAGCGGGCCCCTGGCCCAGGCCACGACGGCGGGGACCAGTTCGGCGACGACGATCTCCGCGTCGACGCCAAGCGCGGCTTGGGCGGCGCGCAGGGTGAAGCCCATGCCCAGGCCGCCGATCAGCACCCTGGGCTTGGCCCGGTTCGCCAGAGGGCCACAGGTCAGGGTGGCCAGCGCCTCCTCCGAACCGCTGAGGCGGCTGTTCATCAGCTCGATCGATCCGGACATGATCGAATATTCGCCGCCGCGCCGCATCAGCCGTAGCTCGCCGCCGTCGCCCGGCATGGTCGTGGTGTCGAGCTGCACCCAGGGGATCATCGCAAACTCACGTGTTGAACGGTCCGAACGCCGAACGCCCTAGCACGGCCGGCGCCGTTCCGCCTCGCGACGTCAGAAGAACAGCTTGCGGAAGCTCAACTGGATGCTCCTGCCCAGTGGGTCGAGATAGTCCGGCTGGTAGGTCACCGGCGTCATGCCGTCGCGATCGCGCACCTCGACCCGGCTGTCGAACAGATTGGTGACCGACAGGTTCAGGCGGCTGCCGCGCAGGAACGGGTGGGCCCGGACCAATTCGCGCCGGGCGCCCAGGTCGGCGAACAGGCGCAGATTGAGCGTCGCCAGGTCCGAGAAATCGAGATCGCTCGACGCGCCGCCCTGGCCGCCGCGGACATGGGTGGCGCTGCGCCAGTTGGCCGACAAGCGCGCCCCAAGACCGTTCTTGGTCAGCCCGGCCTGGGCCTCGATCTCGTGGCGCGGCTGGCCGCCGCCCGAGCCGATGACGTCGCCATTGAGCAGGTCCAGGGCCGGCACGCCGTCCCGGATCAGCACCTGCTCGCGCAGGTGGACGGTGTGATAGATCGCCAGCTGCAGGCGCGCGGCGCGACCGCCGCCACCGCCGCCGAAACCGCCGCCGCCGAAGCCGCCGCCGGGACCGCCCGGGCCGCCG
>JAQGIN010000330.1 GCA_028291125.1 Caulobacter sp. | reverse complement strand
GCGCCGCGCGACCTGATGCCGGCCGCCGCGCAGGTGTGGCTGGAGATCGGCTTCGGCGGCGGCGAGCACATGGCCGCCCAGGCCGGCCGCCGGCCCGACGTGCTGCTGATCGGGGCCGAGCCGTTCGTCAACGGCGTGGCCAGCGCCGTGCGCCATGTCGAGGAGCAGGGCCTGTCGAACGTCCGCATCCACGAGGGCGACGCCCGCGACGTGCTGGGCTGGCTGCCGGACGCCAGCCTGGATCGGGTGTTCATCATGTTCCCCGACCCCTGGCAGAAGGCCCGGCACAACAAGCGCCGGCTGATCCAGCCGGCGGTGGTCGCCGAGCTGGCCCGGGTGCTGAAGAGCGGCGGGACCTTGCGCTTCGCCACCGACTGGGCCGACTACGCCGAATGGACGACCGAACGGGTGCTGGCCGATCCGGCCTTCCGCTTCGAGAGCGAGGCGGCCGACCGCAACGCCCCGCCGACCGACCACGTGACCACGCGCTACGAGGAAAAGAAGCTGGGCGACTGCGCGCCGGTGTTTCTGGATTTCGTCAGGGCCTGACGGCGTCTCGCCGCGCCTGGGGCGACCGGTCTGGCGTCTGCCGCGCCGCGATCACCAGGTGCGGGACGATGAAGTCGATGAAGGCTCGGATGCGGGGGATCCGACGCAGGTCCTGGCGGGTCAGCAGCCAGATCGACGGTTGCAGGCCGTCGGCCACCGGCTGGCAATAGATCAGATCGTCCTGGCGATCGCCCATGCCGCAGGGCAGGGCGACCAGGCCCAGTCCCGCCTTGGCCGAGATGATCATGTTGTTCAGCGTGCTGCAGCGGAGCGGGCTCGGCGCTCCGGTCGCCTCGCGCAGCCAGCGCATCGGCGGCAGGGTCTCCAGCGCCCCTTCGCCATCGACGACGGCGCGGCCGGCCAGGTCGGCATAGGTGGCCGGCGCGCCATGCGTCCGCGCGTAGGCCTGGCTGCAATAGACGCCCCAATAGTCGTCGACGATTTTGCGCGACACCAGGTTGGAGCTCTCCAGACCGTACGAGGCGCGCAGGGCGATGTCGGCCTCGCCCTGTTCGATGTCGAGGAAGGCGTCGGTCAGGACCAGGTCGATCTGAATGTCCGGATAGAGCCGCCGGAACTCGCCCAGGGCCGGGATGACGCCGATGGTGGCCAGGGCCTCGCTGCTGGTCAGGCGGATGGCGCCGGCCATGCCGCGGCGCTGGGCCGCCAGGCGGTGCTCGACGGCCGCCACCGCCGTCTCGACGGCTTCGGCGTGGGCCAGCAGGTCGGCGCCGATCTCGCTGAGCGCGGCGCCGCCCCGGTCGCGTTCGAACAGCTTGACGCCGGCCGCCGCCTCCAGGGCGTCCAGCCGCCGGGCCACCGTGCTCTGGTTGACGCCCAGGCGCCTGGCGGCCGCCAGGGTGCTGCCGGCCCGGGCGGTGGCCAGGAAGTGTCGAAGGTCGTCCCAGTCGAACATCGGATGACTATGCGGTTTCGCATAGCAACGTTGCAAGAACGCTGATTGCCGAGCTTGGGCCGGAAACCTATCCAGACGGCCACTCCCTCAACGCCGCGAAGGCCCGACCATGCTGCTCTATTGCGACCCGCTATCCACCGTCTGCCGCCCGATCCTGCAGTTCCAGGTCGAGCACGACCTCGTCCTCGAACACCGCCATGTCGACCTGATGTCGAACGAGCAGCGGGGCGAGGCCTATAGCCGGATCAATCCGAACCGGGTCGTGCCCTATCTGGTCGACGGCGACCTCGCGATGGGCGAGGCCTCGGCGATCCTGAAGTACCTGGCCGACAAGGTCGGCTCGCCCACCTATCCGGCCGACCTGAAGACGCGGGCCAAGGTCAACGAGGCGATGGATTGGTTCAACACCAACCTCTATCGCGATTTTGGCCATCTGTTGGTCTATCCGCGAATTCTGCCGCCCGACCACATGCCCGAGGCCTCGACCTTCCCCGGCCTGATGCGCTGGGGCGCCCACGCGTCCGAGAAGTGGCTGGCCGTGCTGGACCGCCAGATGCTGGGCGACCAGCCCTTCGTCTGCGGCGCGGCGCTCACCCTGGCCGACTATTTCGGCGCGGCCATCGTCAGCCTGGGCTGGACGGTGGCGTTCGACTTCTCGCCCTATCCGAACGTCGCCGCCTGGCTGAAGCGGATGAGCGAGCGCGAATCCTGGCCGATCGCCAACGCCGCCTTCAACGGCTGGCTCAGCGCCATCGAGGCTCAGGACCGCCAGGCGGGCTGACGCCCGCCGCCCTTCCCCCGCTTTCCCCGATACCCATCACCGACGTCCGCCGGGCGCCGAAAGGAGATCCCATGTCCTATCTGTCACCCTCGCCCGTCGACGCCCGGCCGCCGGCCGTCCACGATTTCTATGGCCCGATCCATAAGGGCCTGAGGTTCGCCCTGTGCGGTCTGCTGACCCGGCTGGGAGCGGTGGACCCGGCCGACGGGCCGGCCGTGGCCGCCGTCCTGGCCGACCTGCGCCTGCAGTTGTCGATCTCGGCCGAGCATCTCGACCACGAGGACGAGGAAATCCACCACGTCCTGGAGGCCCGCGCGCCGGGCGCCAGCCGGGCCTTGGCCCAGGACCACGCCCATCATCGCGCCAGCTTCGTCGCCCTGCGGGCCGCCATGGCCGCCGTCGAAGCGACGGAATCGCGGGGCCCGGCCCTGCATCGCCTGTACCTGGCCTTCTCGCGCTTCGTCGCCGAGGATCTGGCGCACATGGCCGAGGAGGAAGAGGTGACCCTGCCGGTGATGCAGGCCCTGTTCACCGACGAAGAGCTGCTGGCCATCGAGGGTCGCATCCAGGCGGGCATCCCGCCTGAGGCCCTGCTGACCTATGCGCGGATCATGGCGCCGGCGGCCCATCCGGGCGAGCGCCTGGCGATGCTGGCCGGGGTGCGCGAGGGCATGATCCGCGAGGGTGCGCCGCCGGAAGCCTTCGCGGTCCTGCTGGCCCACGGTGTCCGGCCGGTCCTGGCGGACGCCGACTGGGACGCCCTGGCCGCGGGGCTGGGCGTGGCGGCCTGAAACGAAAGCGGGCCGGCGCCGCGAACGACGCCGGCCCGAGGATCGGGTCCGAGCCTAGGGCTCAGTAGTTCTCGTCGTGGCGCTTGATCGCCGCGCGGATGATGTCGGCGGTTTCTTCCAGATCGGCCCAGCCGCTGATCTTGGTCGACTTGCCCTTTTCCAGGTCCTTGTAGTGCTGGAAGAAGTGGGCGATCTGCTCGGTGAGGATGGTCGGCAGGTCGCGCCACGACTTCACGCCCGTGTAGAACGGATGCAGCTGGTCGACCGGCACGGCCAGGATCTTTTCGTCGGCCCCGGCCTCGTCGACCATCATCAGCGTGCCGATCGGCCGGCAGCGGATCAGGGCCCCGGGCACCACCGGGGTCGGGCCCACCACCATGATGTCGGCAGGGTCGCCGTCGTCGGCCAGGGTGTGGGGGATGAAGCCGTAATTGCCGGGATAGAACATCGCGGTGTGCAGGAAGCGATCGACGCGCAGGGCGCCGCTGTCCTTGTCGATCTCGTACTTCACCGGCTCGCCGCCCTGCGGGATCTCGATGATGGCGTTGAGGTCGTACGGCGGGTTGACGCCGACGGCGATCTTGGAAAGGTCCATGGTGCTCTTCGGGTTGCGGCGGGGGAGCGCCTGCGCTGTTTTGGCGCTTCTATAGGCCCTATTTGCTGCGCTGCGGAAGAGGCGTCGGCGGCGAACCCCTTTTCACCATATCGACAGGGCCGTGGCGGCGCGCTATAGAGGTCTTCACATCGTCCGTTAGCGCTGATGGCGCTTTCGAGCGGCGGCCGAAAGGCTCGCCGCTTTTTTCTTGGCCGCTCGCCAGCTTGAGCGTGGCGGCCGCAACAGAGTTGAAGAACAGCGTGCGCGGCAAGACGCAGGAAGACCTGACCCTGATCGAGATCCTCGATCCCATCGCCGAATCCGTCGGCTTCGAGATCGTGCGCCTGCGGCTGATGGGCGCCAACGAACAACGCCGCCTGCAGATCATGGCCGAGCGTCCGGATGGCGACATGAACGTCGAGGACTGCGCCAAGCTGTCGCGGGCCATCTCCGAACTGCTCGACGTCGCCGATCCGATCGCCGGCGAATATCTGCTCGAGGTCTCCAGCCCGGGCATCGACCGGCCGCTGACCCGGCTGAAGGACTTCGAGACCTATGAGGGCCTGGAGGCCCGGCTCGAACTCGACCGCATCGCCGATGGCCGCAAGCGCTTCAAGGGCGTGCTGGCCGGCGTCGAGGACGCCAACGTGGCCATCGATCTCGACGGCGAGGCGGAGACCGCCCTGGTGCCGTTCGCCTGGATCATCGAAGCCAAGCTTTTGCTCACCGACGCCCTGATGAAGCGGGGCGCCGACCAACGCGCCGCCCGGCTGGGCGACGAAACCGACACCGATTTGTCCGAAAGTGAAGAGGACTGACCATGGCCATCGGCATCTCCGCCAACCGGCTCGAACTCCTGCAGATCGCCGACGCGGTCGCGCGTGAAAAGGGCATCGAGAAGGAAGTCGTCATCGAGGCGATCGAGGACGCCCTGCAGAAGGCCGCCCGGGCCCGCTACGGCGCCGAGCACGACATCCGCGTCAAGATCGACCCGCGCACCGGCGAGACCTCGCAGAAGCGCGTCATCGAGGTGATCGCCGACGACACCGAGGTCGAGGGCGAGATCGGCAAGGTCCAGCTGTCGATCGCCAAGCGCACCTGGCGCGACGCCGAGGTCGGCAAGATCTACGAGGAAGACCTGCCGCCGTTCGAGATCGGCCGCGTCCAGACCCAGATGGCCCGTCAGGTGGTCATGCATAAGGTCCGCGAAGCCGAGCGCGAGCGTCAGTACGACGAGTACAAGGATCGCTCGGGCGAGATCGTCAACGGCAGCGTCAAGCGCGTCGAATACGGCAACGTCATCGTCGACCTGGGCCGCGGCGAAGGCATCATGCGCCGCGACCAGTCGATCCCGCGCGAGAACTTCAACGTCGGCGACCGCATCCGCGCATACATCTACGACGTCCGCCGCGAGACCAAGGGTCCGCAGATCATGCTGTCGCGCGCCCACGGCGGCTTCATGGCCAAGCTGTTCGCGCAGGAAGTGCCGGAAGTCTATGACGGCGTCATCGAGATCCGCGCCGTGGCCCGCGACCCGGGCTCGCGCGCCAAGATGGCGGTGATCTCCAACGACAGCAGCATCGACCCGGTCGGCGCCTGCGTCGGCATGCGCGGCTCGCGCGTGCAGGCGGTGGTGGCCGAGCTGCAGGGCGAGAAGATCGACATCATCCAGTGGAGCGCCGACGAGGCGACCTTCATCGTCAACGCGCTGGCGCCCGCCGAAGTCTCCAAGGTGGTCATGGACGAGGAGGACGAGCGGGTCG
>JAQGIN010000319.1 GCA_028291125.1 Caulobacter sp. | reverse complement strand
GGTTGAACCGCATCAATGGCTGCAACAGCGTCATGGGCCGGGTGACGGTGCATGTGCGCGGCGTCGGCGACGTCAAATGGGACGACATCCCACGCATCGTCGTGCGCACCCCGATGAATGTCGACGTGGCCGGCGGCGGGGCGGTGTTCGGCGAGGTCGGCCGCAGCGACAGTCTGGAGCTGTCCAACGCCGGCTGCGGCGACTGGACCGTCGCCAACGTCAAGGGCAAGCTCAAGATCAACCAGCAGGGCTCGGGCGACACTCGCGCCGGATCGGCGAGCGCCGCCGACATCAATCTCGCCGGCTCCGGCGACATCAGCCTGCAGCAGATCGGCGACGACCTGGAGGTCAATATCGCCGGCTCGGGCGATGTCAGCGCCGCCAGCGTCGGCGGCGATCTAGACGCCAATATCATGGGCTCGGGCGACGTGACGGTGGCCGGCGGCCACGCCCGCTCGATCGAGGTGTCGGTGGCCGGTTCGGGCGACGTCCGCTTCGACGGCGTCGCCGACAGCCTGAAGGCCTCGGTGATGGGCTCGGGCGACGTCCGCGTCGCCAAGGTCATCGGCTCGGTCCACAAGTCGGTGGCGGGCTCGGGCGAGGTCACCTACGGCAACTAGCCAACCGCGCCGTATATCAACCGCGCCGTATATAAAGAGAACGCCCCGGAACCGAGGTTCCGGGGCGTTTTCCGTTCGCCGTTCGGCGGCCGTGACCTAGCGGGTCAGGGCGCCGAACAGGGTGGCGGCGTCGACCAGGTCGGCGCCCGAGTGGTCGCGGGTCTTCAGGCTGCCGCCGAAGGTGTAGCGGAAGCCGACATTGACCGTGTCGGCCTTCAGGTCGGCCAGGTCCTTGGACTCGGCGTGGGTGTACTTGCCGAAGGTGCTCCAGCCGCTGCCCGCGAACTTGTACTCGCCGCCGACATTGACGTCCCACAGGTCGGCGTCGTTGGCGCCGCCGTCGAGCTTGGCGTAGCCGACACCGGCGTTGAGGCGGAAGTCGTCGGTGACGAAGTAGCGGGCTTCGCCGCGGGCGCTGTACAGGTCGACGTCGAGGTCGTTGGACTGGCCGTAGGCGACCAGGCCGGTGAGGGTGACCTTGTCGAGGTACTTGGAGGCCTCGGCGCCGACGCCCCAGACGGTGTCATTGGCCGGACGCGACAGGGCGGTGAAGCCGCCGACGCGCCAGTCGTTGATCGTCGTGGTCAGGTGGGCGGCGCCCTGGGCGACGGTCTGGTCGCTGAGGTCGTTGTCCGAGACATTGACGTCGCCGTTGAGGGTCAGCGTCCAGTTGCTGGCGGCGGGGAGGGCGACCGAGCCGTCGAAATTGGCCGAGGTGCCGTCGGCCGAGCCGAGCCGGGTGTCGATGTTGCTATAGTTGATCGAAGCGCCGACCGAACCAACGGTCTGGGCGAAGGCGGGAGCCGAAACGGCCACGGCCAGGATGGCGGCGGCGGCGAAAAGCTTGGTCTTCATGGTGGGTAATCCCCTTACTGAAACACCTCGATCAGCGGGCGGTCGTTTGGGGAGGGCCACCCGTCCGTCGAGGAGGGCCGCATCTATGGAGCTTCGCCGCACCCTACAAGCGGCGGCCGGGTCAATCCGGGGCCAATGATGCAGTTTTATGACACTTGAAGATCGAAAGATTCTTCCTAAACGCATATCCGCGCAATCTCATTGCCAGGATCGGCCGGGCGGGCGAGGGGGCTGGCCGATCCCGGCCGGCGAGCCCGCAAAACCTTCCCAAGGCGCGGCCGCGTCGCTTGACGAAACCGGAATCGCCACGTAAAAGCCCCCCTCTGTTGGACCGGCTGTGAGCTTTCGAGCTCAGACGCGGTTCGCGAGACGACCGGAGATAGCGCCACTTTCACTCGTGAAAGCGGGCCGCAATATCCGGCCACAGGCCCCCGCGGGCGACCGCGCGGGCCAATTTGTTTTGCGGACGCTGCGTTCGGACCCCTCGCGGGGACCGAGTTGGTCTTTGAAATGGTTCGAGACGCGGGCGCAGCCCACTAGGAAACCGAGCGATATGGATCGTCAGAACATCCGCATCCGGCTCAAGGCCTTCGATCACCGCGTGTTGGATCATTCCACCCGCGAGATCGTCAATACGGCCAAGCGCACGGGTGCGACAGTCCGGGGGCCTATCCCCCTGCCCACGCTGATCGAAAAATTCACCGTCAACCGCTCGCCGCACGTCGACAAGAAGTCGCGCGAGCAGTTTGAGATTCGCACGCACAAGCGCGTGCTCGATATCGTCGACCCCACCCCGCAGACCGTGGACGCGCTGATGAAGCTCGACCTGTCCGCCGGTGTGGACGTCGAGATCAAGCTGTAAGGGGCGGCTAAGACTATGACTCTCCCCAATGCTCGTACCGGCGTCCTCGCCAAGAAGCTGGGCATGACCCGCTTCTTCGACGAAGCCGGCCAGCACGTCCCGGTGACGGTTTTGTCGCTGGACGGCTGCCAGGTCGTTTCGCAGCGCACCGTCGAAAAGGATGGCTATTTCGCCCTCCAGCTCGGCGCCGGCGCCAAGAAGCCTAAGAACACCACCAAGGCCGAGCGCGGTCACTTCGCCAAGGGCGCGGTCGAACCCAAGCACGTCGTCGCGGAATTCCGCGTCGAGGAAGCGGGTCTGATCGAAGTCGGCGCGGAGCTCACCGCTGATCACTTCCTGGCCGGCCAAAAGGTCGACATCCAAGGCGTCACCGTCGGTAAGGGTTTCGCCGGCGCCATGAAGCGCTGGAACTTCGGCGGTCTGCGCGCCACCCACGGCGTCTCGGTCTCGCACCGTTCGCACGGCTCGACTGGCCAACGCCAGGATCCGGGCCGCACGTTCAAGGGCAAGAAGATGGCTGGCCACCTCGGTCAGGAAACCGTCACCACCCTGAACGTCACGGTCTGGAAGGTCGACGTCGAACGCGGCCTGATCCTGATCAAGGGCGCCGTCCCGGGTTCGGAAGGCTCCTATGTCAAGGTTCGCGACGCGGTGAAGAAGGCGGCTCCGGCCGACCTGCCGAAGCCGGGCGCCTTCCGCAAGGCCGGCGGCGACGCCGCGGTCGCAACTCCGGTGGAAGAGGCTCCGGCCGCTGACACCGCGGTCGAAGGTGGTGAAGCCTAATGAAACTCGACGTCATCAAACTTGACGGCGGCAAGGCCGGCTCCGTGGATCTCGACGACGCCATCTTTGGCATCGCCGACATCCGTGGCGACATCCTGCAACGCGTCGTCACCTGGCAGCTGGCCAAGCGCCGCTCCGGCAACCACAAGATTCAGGTCCGCAACGAGGTCTCTCGTACGGGCAAGAAGATGTACAAGCAAAAGGGCACCGGCGGCGCTCGTCACGGCTCGCGTCGTGCGGCTCAGTTCGTCGGCGGCGCCAAGGCCCACGGCCCGGTCGTCCGCAGCCACGCCTTCGATCTTCCCAAGAAGATCCGGGCCATGGCCCTGCGTCACGCCCTGTCGTCGAAGGCCAAGTCCGGCTCGATCATCGTCCTGGACAACGCCGCTCTGACCGATCCGAAGACGGCCGCCCTGCGCGCCAACTTCGACAAGATCGGCCTGAAGAACGCCCTGGTCATCGCCGGTCCGGAAGTGGACGCGAACTTCAAGCTCGCCGCCCGCAACATTCCGAACGTGGACGTGCTGCCGAACGCCGGCCTGAACGTCTATGACGTGCTGCGTCGCCACACGCTGGTCCTCACCAAGGACGCGATCGTGGCGATCTCGGCGCGTTTCGCTGAGAAGGAAGCCGCGTAATGGCCGCCACCGCCCGCCACTACGACACCATCCTGTCGCCGGTGATCACCGAGAAGGCCACCCTGCTCAGCGAGCAGAACAAGGTCGTCTTCCGCGTGGCCGCCGACGCCAGCAAGGATGAGATCGCCGCCGCCGTCGAAGAGCTGTTCAAGGTCAAGGTCACCAAGGTCAACACCCTGGTCACCAAGGGCAAGACCAAGCGCTTCCGCGGTATTATCGGGCGTCGCAACGACGTCAAGAAAGCCATCGTGACCCTGGCCGAAGGCCAGTCGATCGATATCACGACGGGGCTCTAAACGATGGCCTTGAAGCATTATAATCCGACGAGCCCGGGCCAGCGCGGCCTGGTCCTCATCGACCGCAGCGAGCTCCACAAGGGCCGCCCGGAAAAGAAGCTGGTCGAAGGTCTGACCAAGTCGGGCGGCCGTGGCGGCAATGGCCGCATCGCGGTCCGCTTCCGCGGCGGCGGCGCCAAGCGCCTGTACCGCCTGGTCGACTTCAAGCGTCGCAAGCAAGGCGTGGCCACGGTCGTGCGTCTTGAGTACGACCCCAACCGCACCGCCTTCATCGCCCTGATCAAGTATCAGGTCGACGGCGAGCTGGCCTACATCCTGGCCCCGCAACGCCTGAAGGCCGGCGACGAAGTCGTCACCGGCGAAAAGGTCGATGTGAAGCCGGGCAACGCCTCGCCGCTGCGCACCCTGCCGATCGGCACGATCATCCACAATGTCGAGCTGAAGCCCGAAAAGGGCGGCCAGATCGCCCGTTCGGCGGGCGCCTACGCCCAGCTCGTCGGTCGTGACGCCGGCTACGCCCAGATCCGCCTGAACTCGGGCGAGCTGCGCATGGTGCTGGACGGCTGCATGGCCACGGTGGGCGCGGTGTCGAACCCCGACCACATGAACGAGGTCATGGGCAAGGCCGGCCGCAATCGCCACAAGGGCCGCAGGCCCCACGTCCGCGGCGTCGCCATGAACCCGGTCGACCACCCGCACGGCGGCTGTGAAGGCAAGACCTCCGGCGGCCGTAACCCGGTCACCCCGTGGGGCGTGCCGACGAAGGGCCGCAAGACTCGTACGAACAAGACGACGGACAAGTTCATCATCCGTTCGCGTCATGCCAGGAAGGCTCGCTAAGCGATGACCCGCTCAGTCTGGAAAGGCCCGTTCGTTGACGGGTACCTGCTCAAGAAAGCCGAAGCCGTCCAAAGCGCCGGCCGCAAGGACGTGATCAAGACCTGGTCGCGCCGCTCGACGATCATGCCGCAGTTCGTGGGTCTCACGTTCGGCGTGCACAACGGCCAAAAGCACGTCCCCGTGCACGTGTCGGAAGACATGGTCGGCATGAAGCTGGGTGAGTTCGCTCCGACCCGCTTCTTCCCCGGCCACGCCGCCGACAAGAAGGCCAAGAGGAAGTAGCCATGTCGAAGCAAGCCAAAGCTCGCCGACTGACTGGCGTTGAAGCGATGTGCAAGGTGCGGACTCTCCGCACCAGCGCGCGCAAGCTGAACCTGGTCGCCCAGTCGATCCGCGGCCTCAAGGTGCAGCGGGCGCTGAACGAACTCGAGTTCAGCCACAAGCGCATCGCCAAGGACGTCCGCAAGGCGCTCTACTCGGCGATCTCCAACGCCGAGAACAACCACAACCTCGACATCGACTCGCTCGTCGTTTCCGAGGCCTTCGTGGGCAAGAACCTGGTCATGAAGCGCTTCTCCGCCCGAGCGCGGGGTCGTGCATCGCGTATCGAGAAGCCGTTCAGCGAGATCACCATCGTGGTCCGCGAACTGGGTGAGGCCGCCTGATGGGTCAGAAAGTCAATCCGGTCGGGCTTCGGCTCGGCATCAACCGCACGTGGGACAGCCGCTGGTTCGCCGACGGCGCCGACTACGGCCGCCTGCTGCA
>JAQGIN010000236.1 GCA_028291125.1 Caulobacter sp. | reverse complement strand
GAACACCGGAGGCGCCACCTTCCAAGAGGCGGCGATTTCTGGCGCCGCCAGGGCGATGGCCTGGGTGTCGAAGCCGTCGAACATGGCGACGCAGGCGCAGACCAGAATGATCGCGACCTGAAACCGGCCGATGCGGCTGGAGTCCATGACGGCTTGCAGACCGGTGCTTTCACGCGGTTTCATGCGAAATTCCAATTGCTTGCGCGGGTGGCCACCGGACGCGGTCGAAGGCCGGCGCGCGGGAGGACGAAAGAAAAAGGACGGCGGAGCGTAAGGGTCGCTCCGCCGTCATCGGCCGCTGGACGTCCCCGGGGCGAGGTGCTCGAGCCTCGCTCCGGGGGTCTGACCTCAGCGGGGGGCGAAGGTCAGGGCGGCGTCGGGACCGCGACGCCATTGCTTGAAATAATCCCATTCAAGCTGCGCCTGACGGGGGTCGCCCCCGTGAGACATGTCGGTCACCCACACGAAGTTGAACAGGTTCAGCGGCTTGGCGTCCTTGCTGGAATATTCGCTGATCTGGAAGCGGCCCTTGGGGTAGCGGGCGTCGACGCCGTCGCGGACCGCCTTGCCGCCGAGCACCAGCACATCATAGGGCGCGGTGTTGGGGCTGTTGAACGGCTCGGCTTTGTCCGGCGTGGCGATGTTGTTGTACTGCTTCATCTCGTCGATGGCGCCGCGCAACACGCCCTGGGCCGGGATCTTGGCGTCGGTGGAGGCCGCCCCGTCGACGTCGCCATAGACGATCATCATCGGCATGCGGACGTCCGACTTGGCCTTGAGATCGGCGACCCAGGCCTTCACCTCGGGCGTCATCGGGCCGATGCCGCTGTTGGGCGACACCGCGGCGAACAGCTGCGGATGGGTGATGCCCATCATGTAGCTGAGGCCGCTGCCGAGCGAGAAGCCCTGCATATAGACCCGGCTCTTGTCGACGCCGTAGTCGGCCCCGACCTCGGCGATCGCCTGCTCGACGAACTTGGCGTCCGGACCGTCCGCCTTGGTGAAGTCCCAGCGGTTCTGCTGGCCGTTGATATAGACGGTGATGAAGCCTTCCTTCTCGCCGACCTCGTGCATCTTGATCTGGCTGAGATAGAGCCAGGCCGGGAAGAAGGCGCCGTGGGCCGAGACCACCAGCGGCAGCGACTGGCCCTTTTTGTAGGTCGAAGGGGTCTTCACGTAATACTTGTAGGTCGCGCCATCGACGGTCGTGGTGCGCACGTCGAAGGTCTTGTTGACCTCCGCCTCGGTGAGCAGGCCGCCCAGGTCGCCGTTCGGCGACGAGGTCCAGCGGGCGACGTGGCTGAAGAAGTCGGTCCAGATCGCCGAGGCGACCGACTTATCGTACTTGGCCCCCTCGCCCAGGCTGGTGACGCGGACCTCTTGCGGCGCGCGGGTCGGATTGCGGTAGATCGCGGTCGGGAAGCCGCCGACCGAGGCGTTCGACGCGGTCGGGGCGACGGCGTCGCTCCGCTTCCAGTAGTCGGCCAGCTGGCTCTCCGCCGGCGTCGGCGCGCCGGTGGTGAACAGCCAGGCGGCCACCGGCACGTCCTTCTTGAGCGGCTTCCAGACCGGCTTGGCGTTCTTGCCGCCGCGGGCGTCCTGGAAATAGCCCTGGGCGGGTTCGGCGCCCTTGGCATAGGCGGCCGGATAGGCCCCGCCGTCCAAGGTGGCCACCGCCGCGAACACGCCCGGATGGTTGAGGACGAACTCCTGGGCGACGGTCGCCCCCGCGCCCGATCCCGTCAGATAGTGGAAGGGCAGCCAGGTCTGGGCCCGGCGTCCGCCGCCACCGCCACCGCCACCTTCGCCGCCACCAGGGGCGGCGCCCGGTCGAGGCGCCTCGCCCTCGCCGCCGCCTCGCGGGGCTCGCCCGCCTTCGCCGCCAGGGGCGCCGGCCCCGCCGGGACCGCCGCGCACCATCAGGTGGGCGACCGCATGGTCATAGACCGCCTTGACGAAGGCGTCGTCGCCGCCGCTGTTGGCGGCCCAGCCTTGGGGGCCCGCCTCCGGAAACACCACGACGAAGCCGTTGTCCTCGGCCAGCTTCATCCAACCCGACTGCTGGGCGAACTGTTCGGCGGTCTGACCCTTATCGTGCAGGGCGTAGACGACCATGTTGAAGCCGGCCGGGCTGTACTTCGACGAGACATAATAGAGATAGCTGCGGTCGCGACTGGCGACGCTGACCATGTTCTTGATCAGGGCCGGCGCCGGCGCGGCGCGCGGCGGCGGAGGCGCGCGCACTGGCGCGGGTCCCGCCGGCGGCATCGCGGCTCCGGGAACGGGGTCGCAGGACGAGTTCTCGCCGTTGGCGTCGGCCGAGCAGCGATACTTGTTCGACCGCAAGGTCACGAACCACTTGACCTGGGCCCCGTCCTTCTGGATCTCGGAGACCCTGACGCTCTCCCAGGCCAGGTTGCCGATCGCCAGACTCGTGGCCTTCTGCAGCACCTCGGTCTCGCTCGGCTTGGCCTGGGCGTGGACGTTCAGCGCCGCCGTCGAGCAGGCGCCGATAACGGCGGACATCGTCAGATATTTGACGAAAGTTTTCATCGTACCGCTTCCTTTAATATTCAGGGACGGGGCGTGGACGCCCGCCATCGGCCGGAGCGCCGGCGGCGCCCGGGGCGTCGCGGTCGTTCTCCTCGCGGTCGTATTCCACCGACTCCCAGTCGGGCCGGCGGTACCAGATCTTCTCGGTCGTCCAGGGCTTGGTGAACGCCTCCGGATCCTCGACGGTGATCTCATCGACCAGGGTCTTGTGATCGCGCAGGTAGAAGCGCTCCTTGATCACCATGCTCTCGCTGTGCGGACCGCCGCCCGGCAGGCGGGTGTCGTTGCGGACGCAGCAGGTGTCGACCAGCAGCTCGCCCTTGACCCAGCGACCGACCGAGTGACCCGCCGAGCTGGGCAAGGTGTCGTCGGCATGCACACGGCCGTCGGTGTAGATCCGCCGCGGGCTGCCGTTCTCCGAAAGGATCGTCACCTGGCTGGGGCTGATCTGAAGATCCATCGGAAAGAGCATGTTCATCATGCCCGGCATCGTGTGGAACGCCGCGCCGCGCGGCGCGTCGGAGGGTTCGTCCGCCTTCTTCTGATAGGCCGCGTTGTAGGGCGGCGTCTGCGGCAAGGTCGGCGGGATGCGGTTGTCCCAGACATTGTCGCCGTCGCGCTCCCAGATCCCGCTCCAGTCAGGCGCGCCCGCCCACTTGGAGGGCTTCGGACCCGTGGCCGGATAGTGCGCGGTCTGCGCCGTGGCGACGCCGCCGGCGAACATGCTCAGGCCCAGGGCCGCGCTGGCCAAGGCGGACCACAGACTGACGGTGCGATTGTCTCGCTTCATGCTCTCCCCTCCGAACTCTAGGTTTCGGCGATCATTTGATTGTGGAAATCGCCCCTAGTTCGGGGTGATGCCCGAGCTGATGGTCTTGCCGTTTTCGAACGTCGCCGAAAGAAAGGCGCCGCCGTTGTGGCCGCTCTTCAGGGGATAGACGACGATGTCGAGCTTATCGCCCGGCTTGAAGGTCTTGGCGCCCCAACCGCGGCGCACCAGAGTGTTCACGCTGGCGCCTTCGATGCTGTACTCGACCTGCTGGCCACCCTCGTTGACGATCAGCTGCAGCCAGCTGTGGGGATTGGTGAACTGCCATTCCTTGACGGTTCCCTTGAGCTTGATCGTCCTGCTCTTGTCGAAGTTGGCGAACGAATGGTGGGCCAGGGCTGGTCCTGAAACGCTGGTCATCGCGCCCAACGTCACCAATCCGGCCACGACGAGCATCGCCGTCCTGCGCCGGGACTTGTCCACGGACCGTCTCATAATCTTCTCCACCCTAACGGCCGCGCCCTAATGGCGACGCAGCTCCATAAATAAGTTACGACAATCAACTAATATAAGGTCAGGTTCACTGGAATATGTTTATTAAGATCAGCAATTGTATCATAATGTATCGTAGTATATTATAGTATACATGAAAATCGCGGATCACTACCAGTCCTCCGCCGTGACCTGCGACAGAGGCGCGCACCCACGGACGCGCGCCGTCGAAAACCGCCTCCCAGATGACGTAAGGGGCGCGACGCTCAAGTCTCGAACACGGATCGCGACTGGGCGCGGACCTAGGCGGTGAAACGGCTCGCATGCTCGCAGCGCACGCGCGCATCCGAAACCGGAGCTTGATATTTTTCTCTATAAATACAGATAGATAATCCACATCCTCGGCAGGCGGCCGACCGCTCCGGCGCAACGCCCGCTCCGCGCGTCCGTGCTCGTTTGCGCGGAGACGGCGATCCCGCCTTCATCATCGGGATGCGATGCGGACCAGCGCCCCGCCACCGCCGGGCCTCGCGCGCCCGACCACATCGCGCCAACCGCCCTCCATTCCCAAGGCGGCTGCTTCCACTTGACGGCCGCCTGCGCTATTCTTGTCGACAACGATAAAACTCCGAAAGCCGGAGCGTCCCAGGAGGAAAACCTAATGGCGGATAACGCTCTTCGGACAGTCGTCAACGATCCGACCCCGCCGCCGGTCCACCAGCAAACGCTGCTCATCGTCGACGACGACGTCGAGATCCGAACCTTGGTGGCCGAGCAACTGCGCAACAGCGGCTACCATGTCCTGGTGGCGTCCGACGGCCCGACGATGACCGCGGTGCTGGAGGCCCAACACGTCGATCTGATCATCCTGGACCTGAACCTGCCGGGGCAGGACGGCCTGTCCCTTTGCCGCGAAAGCCGCAGCCTGCGGAATATTCCGATCATCATGCTCACGGCCCGCGCCGAGGCGATCGACCGGGTGATCGGGCTCGAGGTCGGGGCGGACGACTATA